>CAKSLR010000040.1 GCA_934467435.1 uncultured Eubacteriales bacterium
CTTCGTCTCCCGCCGCAGCGGGAGAAACTTCCGCAAAGAAAAAAGTTTCACAGTGGAACGCTGTCCTCCGACCCGCGCTGCACCCCCAAAATTCCGCGCGAGGGGAAGTTCCCTTCGCGACTCGGGAGCGGCGCCGCGCGGAGAAGGAAAAAGCGAGTACCAAAAGTGGAAATGAGAAAACCGACCGAACCCGGGGTGAAAGTGCCGAAACTGCGTTTACACCGACTCCGCCGAGCCGGCGTTCCGGGCGGGGGAGTTCCGAATTTCGGGGGAGGGATTGCTTTTTCCCTCCTGCCCAACCGCGAATTTCGGCGCAGGACGCGATCGAACCGGTCATAAAGAGGGGAGGATGGGAGGTAGCGTAGCGGCGCGGCGGGAGTGAATGACAGTCCGGTGGACTGTCAGAGCCGCCGCGTGACCGAGCCGCAGCGAGAAGAACGCTAAGCCCCTTCGCTTATTGCCCGCGACGGGGCGCGGGATTCCGCGCGAGGGGAGAAGGTTTCGCGCCTTGGGAGCGGCGTCGCGCGGAGGGTTAAAGAGACGAACTCTCCAAAAAACAGGGGCGAGGGGAATGGACGCGCCGGGCGGTGCAGTAGCGTGGTTGCCTTTTGTAAAACCCACCTTGACACCGACCCCGCCGAGCAAGCCGCCCGGAGCGCCGAACCGCAAGTTTTCGTGAAGGGATTGCTTTTTCCCTCCTGCCCAACCGCGAATTTCGGCGCAGGACACGATCGAACCGGTTATAAAGAGGGGAGGATGGGAGGTAGCGTAGCGGCGCGGCGGGAGTGAATGACAGTCCGGTGGACTGTCAGAGCCGCCGCGTGACCGAGCCGCAGCGAGAAGAGCAAGAAGCCCCTCCGCTCATTCCCCGTGCCCGAGCCGCAGCGAGACAGTGGAGCGCAGCGGAACGGCACGGCGGGCGGGATTCGGGCGGCAACCGGGTGGCAATTCCCTTCCCCGGACACATGGCGCGGGGAGCGCTTCCCTGCCCCCCGGTGCCGGGGGCAGGTTGCGGGCGCTTCCGCGCCCCGCGCCCGCGCAAAAAGGCGCGTGCCTTGCGGCACGCGCCTTCCCTTTTCTTTCTCTTCCTTTGGTACGCGATCTTAGTTGGCGGCGTTCACGATAGCCGTGAACTTCTCGGGCACGAGAGATGCCCCGCCGATCAGTCCGCCATCGACATTCGGCTTGGCAAGCAGGTCGGCGGCGTTCTTTTCATTCATGGAGCCGCCGTACTGAATGGTCATCTCCTCGGCTGCCTTTTCCGAATAGAGCGAGGCGACCACGCGGCGGATGATGCCGCAGGCTTCGTCTGCCTGTTCGGGCGTGGCGGTCAGCCCGGTGCCGATGGCCCAGACAGGCTCATAGGCGATGATGATATGCTTCAGATCTTCCTCGGGGATTCCCGCGAGGTCGAGCTTGGTCTGCATGGATACAATCTCTTCGGTGATGCCTGCCTGCCGTGCCTCCAGCAATTCGCCCAGGCACAAAATGACCTTCAGCCCCGCGGCAAGCGCGGCTTTGGTGCGCAGGTTGACCGTTTCATCGGTCTCGGCAAAATACTGCCGGCGCTCGCTGTGGCCGACAATGACATATTCCGCGCCCGCTTCGAGCAGCATATCGGCAGCGACCTCACCCGTATAGGCGCCGCTTGCCTTGAAGTGCACGTTCTCGGCACCGATGTGAATGTTCGTGCCTTTGGCAGCCTCGGCTGCCACGGCAATATCGACAAACGGCACGCAGAGCACGATGTCCGCCTTGTCCTTGCCTTTCACCATGGGGGTGAGGTCGGCAATGAACTTGCGGGCGGCGCTCGGCGTCAGATTCATTTTCCAGTTACCGGCAATGACGGTTTTTCTCATACGTCCGCCCCCTTATTGATCCTGCAGGCAGGCGATACCCGGCAGCTCCAGCCCCTCAAGGAACTCGAGCGACGCGCCGCCGCCCGTGGAGATGTGGGTGATGCGATCGGCAAAGCCGAGCTGCTCGCAGGCAGCGGCAGAGTCGCCGCCGCCGACGATGGTGGTAGCATCGGATTCCGCCAGCGCCTCGGCAACCGCGATGGTGCCTTTTGCCAGCGTGGGGTTCTCAAACACGCCCATCGGGCCGTTCCAGACGACGGTTTTTGCATTCTTTACGGCAGAAGCAAAGAGGGCGCGGGTCTTTTCACCGATGTCAAGACCCATTTTATCGGCGGGAATCTCGTTCGACGGCACGGAGGTGACATCAATCGGGGCGTCGATCGGGTTCGGGAAGCCGGCAGCGACGACCGTATCGACCGGGAGCAGGAGTTCGACCCCCTTCTCTTCCGCCTTCTTCATCATATCGCGGCAGTAATCGACCTTCTCGCTGTCAAAGAGAGAGGTGCCGATGCTGTAGCCTTTGGCGGCAAGGAAGGTATATGCCATACCGCCGCCGATGATCAGGGTATCGACCTTGGTGAGCAGGTTGTTGATCACGTTGAGTTTATCCGACACCTTGGCGCCGCCGAGGATGGCGACAAAAGGACGGGTCGGGTTCTCGAGCGCCTTGCCCATGACCGAAATTTCCTTCTGGATCAGGTAACCGCAGTAAGCGGGCAGGAATGCCGCCACGCCTGCCGTGGTGGCATGGGCGCGGTGCGCGGTACCGAAGGCATCATTGACATAGACATCGGCAAAGGACGCGAGTTCCCTGGCGAAGGCGGGGTCATTCTTTTCCTCCCGCGCGTCAAAGCGGACGTTCTCGATGAGAACCGCCTTACCGTCGGTGAGGGCGCCGATTTTTGCTTTGGCATCTTCCCCCACAATATCGGTAGCGAACGCCACCGTGCCGGCGCCGAGCAGTTCGTTCAGCTTGTCCGCCACGGGGCGGAGGGTATATTTCTTGGCATCGCCCGCCGCTTTTTGGAGGGCAGCCTCTTTGGCGGCAGCCTGTTCGTTTTCGGGCAGTGCCTCGATGGCTTTCTTTTCCTTCTTCGTCAGACCGAAACCGGCGGTCAGGATGTTGTGCGGTTTGCCCATATGGGAGCAGAGAATGACGCGCGCGCCGTGGGCGAGCAGGTATTTGATGGTGGGCAGCGCCTCCACAATCCGTTTATCGCTGGTAATCACGCCGTCCTTCAACGGAACGTTGAAATCGCACCGGACGAGCACACGCTTGCCGTGCAGATCCCCGATATCCTCAATGGTCTTTTTGTTGTACATGGACATAAAAAACACCTCTCTCGATATTCATTTATTTTCCACCCCTTATCATAACACATTTTTTCCGCGCCGTCAAGGGGGCGGGAAAAAAAGCGGGCGGCGGGGCAAAAAAGTTACATTTTGCCATAAAAGAGTTCCCTCACGCCATAGAAAAGCCCGCCGCAAGGCGTTACAATGAAAAAAAGCGGCGGCACGCCGCAATCTGTGACCAAACAGGAGGCATGGAAACGATGTACAAGAACACACCGGCGATGGGCTGGAACTCGTGGAACACGTTCGGCGGGAGAATCTGCGAGGACGTGACGCTGACGATGGCGGAAAAGATGGTATCGGAGGGGCTGAAGGACGCGGGCTACGAATACGTGGTGATTGACGACTGCTGGAGCCTGCGGGAGCGGGATCAGAACGGCAATCTGGTTGCCGACCCCGAAAAATTCCCCCACGGCATGAAGTATGTGGCGGACGAAATTCACAAGATGGGGCTGAAGTTCGGGATGTATTCCTGCGCGGGCACGATGACCTGTGCGGGCTACCCTGCCAGCTACGAGCATGAATATGCCGACGCGCGCACCTTTGCGGCGTGGGGGGTGGACTACCTCAAATACGACTACTGCTACCGCTCGAACCTGGTGCCGGGCGATGTGCTGTACAAGCGCATGGGGCTGGCGCTTGCCAACTCCGGGCGGGACATTCTTTTCAGCAACTGCTCCTGGGGCGCGGACGGCACGCACATCTGGATCAACGAAACGGGGGCGCACTCCTTCCGCTCGACCGGGGACATTTCCGACTCCTGGAAATCGGTGAAGGACATTGCGCAATCGCAACTCAAAATGCAGGAATACAGCGGCGTGGGCTGCTTTAACGACATGGATATGCTGATTGTGGGCATGAACGGCGCGGGCAACGTGGCGGCGGGCGGCTGCACGGAGGAAGAATACTTCACGCACTTTGCGCTGTGGTGCCTGTGTTCCTCGCCCCTGATGATCGGCTGCGACTTCACGAAGATGAACGGCGCGGCAAAGGCGATTCTGACGAACGCCGACCTCATCCGCATCAACCAGGACAAAAAGGGCTCCCACCCCTTCTTCATCGGCGGGGAAAAGACGCTCCTGCGCCGCAACCCCCAGCGCTCCGAAAAAAATCCCTACTACTACGAAAATTATCCGCTGGACGCGCCGGTGCTTGCCCGGTTCCTTGACGACGGCAGGGTTGCCGTGGCGTTTGTCAACTTTATGGACGACCCGTGCTGGCGGTACTTCAACCTCGAAACGCTGGGGCTGCCCTACTCTGCGGGCAAGACGCTGCGCATGAAGAACGTGCGCACGGGCGAGATCTGCGCCCCGAAGAACGAGGTGTTCACGCAGAGCGTTCCCGCACACGGCACGGTGGTGTACCTGTGCGAGGTGGTGGATCGCTGATGTCGCGCTGCGTCGTTTGCGGCGCGGAACTTCTCTGGCGGGACGTGGCGTTTTCCAAAAAACTGCTCGGGCGCGGGATCGAGGAATTTACCTGCGTGCCCTGCCTTGGGGCGGCGTTCGGTTTTTCCCCGGCGCAGATGGAGGCGCTCGAAGAACGCTGGCGCGCGGCGGGGTGCACCCTGTTCCCGCCGAAAGAAGAAACGTACGAAAAGAAAAAGCCCCCGCCCGCGGCGCTGCCGCGGGCGGGGGCTTTTGCCGGGAGTGCGGGAGAGGGGAGATGGAAAAAAACGCGGGAGCGCAAGCGCCGCGGGAACGTTTTTCCTAAAAAGTTCCCGCACCCCCCACAATCAGAAGCCGGCGCTTTCGCCGAACAGGTAGATGTGCGTGCGCCCGGCGGGGCGGCAGAGCCGCATGGCGGTGAGAGTGCAGCAGATGGAATCGGTGCCGCGGCAATCGCCGCACCTGCCGGTTTTGGCACAGGGCGTTTCCCGGCAGAAGCGCTGTGCGTTGGTGGGTGCCGCGAGGGTGCGCACCCGCTGGACGGCGGCGGCGGAATCGTGCACCACCTTATTCATGCCCACGAGAAGCAGCACATGGCGCGGACCGTAAATCATCGAGGCGACGCGGTTGCCGGTGCCGTCCATATTGAAGAGAATCCCGTCCTCACTGATGGCGTTGGCAGAGGCAAGGTACCAATCCGAAAAATAATGCGCCTTCTGAAATTCGTCCAAATCCGCCCGCGGCACGCTGTGGCGGTCATAGACATGGCAGCCCTTTTCCGAAAGGCGCGCGGGCAGACCGAGGCTTTGCACCGTCATCGACCCGCCGAAGGTGACGCTTGCCGCCGCCGGGATCCGTTCGACCGCCGCGCGCACGGCATCCTCCCCCGTTTCAAAATACGCCGCCACAAAGTGGCGTGCCTCCAGCGCCCGCACCACGCTCGCCCCGAGCAGGCGGTTCCGCTGCGCGATGGTTTCTTCTGCCGTCATATCCGCGTCTCCTCTCTTTTTTACCCTTTTTCCTTATGATACCACAAAAAAACCGGTTTGTCAAATTTTGTTCTGAAATCCGGCGGGGACGCATAGGATAGGGTGAAACCGTCTCCCCCCGGCGCGGGCGGGAGACACAAAAGCAGGAGGGATTTTTATGGCAATGGAAAAAAGCAAGGCAGCCGCCGTGCGCGCGGCGGAAGAAAAAGAAGAGACGCGGGGCTACGTGGAGCGGGACGGCGGCGGCGAGGTGACGGTGGCGGAGGCGGCAGGCGACTACACCCTGCCCGACTACCAGCCCGAGATCCGCAAGCTGCTTGCGATCCGCACCGAGGTGCTGCCTGCGGGCTGTTACACGGGCGCGGGGCGGGCGGAATTTGCGGGCACGGTGCAAAACACCCTGTTTTACACCGATGCGGACGGCAAAATTGCCGCGCTGACGCTGCCCGCGGACTACACCTTCTCTGTCCCGCTGCCCGAAGGAGGGGAATGCACCGCGATGGTTGACAGCATGGCGGAGGGGGCGACGGTCTGCCGCCTGATGGGGCCGCGCAAACTGAGCCTGCGGACGCGGGTGCGGAATCTTTTACACCTGATGCAGCGGGACGACGTGACCCCCGACGTGCGGGGGATGGGGAGCGAGAGCGACCGCGCCTCCCTCGAAATCCGGGAAGAAACCCTGGAGAGCATGACGCTTGCCGCCTACCGCTGCGAGGATCTTTCCGCCACCGCCACGGTGACGGCAGAGGGCATTGCCCCCGACACCCGCGTGGTGTTTGCGGGGGGCAGGGTGCAGGTGTTTGAGTGCCGGCGCTCGCCGCGCGGCTGTGTGTGCCGCGGGGAGATCTGGGTGCGGGCGCTGCTGGCGGGCGACGAAGGCAGCCCCTTTGCGCTGCGCGAAAAGATTCCCTTTGAAGAAGAAGTGGAGATGCCGGAGGGCGGCGAGCGGACGGCGTGCGTGGCATACGGCTGCGTGATGGGAACGGAGGCAACGCTCACCCCCGGCGAGGGGGAGGCGCCCGGCAGCGTGACCTTTGACGTGACGGCGACGCTGCAGGTGACCGCCATCGGGAGCACGTGCGCGCGCCCGGTGTGCGACCTCTACTCGACCGCCTACGACATGAAGTGCGAGTACCGCCCCCTGAAAAGCCGCGCCCTGATCGGCAGTGCCATGGGCAGTTATACGCTGAACGGCAGCCGCCCCGCGGGCGAATGTGACGCGGAGGGCGCCACGGGCGTGACCGATGCGGACGGACGGATGGAGATCACCTCGGTGGCGGCGGAACGCGGGCGGTGCACGGTGTGCGGCTGCGTGACGGCGAACGTCATTCTGGAAAACGCCGCGGAGGACGGAAGCCTGACGCTCAGCCCGGCGGAGGTGAAAATTCCCTTCCGGGTGGAGTGCGACCTGCCGGTTCCGGCGGGCAAAGAGGCGCGCTTTGACTGCCACGGCGAACTGCTTTCGGTGCGGGCGCGCCTCGGGGACGGCGCCGTGACGGCGGATGCGGAGATTGCCCTTGCGCTGTTTGCTTACGAGGAACGCGAGGAGCAGATTCTCGCGGCGGCGGAACCCGACCGCAGCGTGGCGGTGACGCACGGCGGCAGATGTATTTATGTGGTGTACCCGAAGGACGGCGACACGCTGTTTTCGATCGGCGCGCGCTATCATAAGAGCCGCGCGGCGCTGGCGGAGGAAAATCACCTCCCCGAGGAGGCGCTTGCCGCCTCGCACCTGCCGCGCTCGCTCTCTGGCGTGCATCACCTGCTGATCGAGGACTGAGGGGCGCGCGGCACGCCGTATCGTTCCCTGCCGCGGCGGGGAGAAATTCCCGCAGCGGGGCGGGGGTGGTTGCAGCGTATTCTCTTCCCGCCCAAAAAGCCGGCGGCGCACCCCATAGGGTGCGCCGCCGGCTTTTTCTTTTTTCAGAATTTCATGGTGCCCTCCGCATACTGATCCGCATCGGCGGGCGGGGTGACGGGCGCCACCTTGCCGACATTGCGAATCTCGCCCGACAGGACATATTCGAGCGTATATTCCTCAAGGAACGGGCAGGAGAAGCGCATTTCGTAGCGCGTGACGGCGCCCGTTTCATCGACATAGAACCGATAGGTGATATCCGAAATGCCGAGGGTGGAGACATCCACCCCTTCGATGTTCGCCATGGCTGCCGTCAGGCGGTCGCCCGACAGCACCAGCTCAAAATACACGGTGCCGTCTTCTTCCCGCTGGAAGCGGACGCCCTTCCACCAGTCATCGGGTACGTCCAGCAGCCCGTCGCCGTCCGTATCGTCCAGCCCCGGCGCGAGGTTCTTGATAAAACCTTCCATCGACACGGCGCACTTGAATTTGCCCTGTTCGCTGCTCTGGTACAGGATGCCGTCCACATACCACGCCTCGTTTACGCAGTTTTGGAAGAAGAGTTGCCCGGCGCCCACGGTGCGGAGGTAGCAGTTGTTCCCGCACTGGCGGGTGAGGACGGTCATGGTTTCGGAGACCGACACGCCCTGGTAGGAAAGCGTCATGGTGATTTTCTGTTCGCTCTCGTAGTTATCCTGCTTATTCTTGGCGGCTGCCGCGGCGGCGTGATAGATCTCCAGCGCGGTTTTGCCGTTGATGGTATCCAGCCAGGTTACCTTTTTGTCGGGTTTTTCGGTGGTGCTGCCGCCGGGCGTGGTGCCGGTGCCGGGGTTCTCGCCCGTGCCGGGATTCTCACCCGTGCCGGGGTTCTCGCCCGTGCCGGGGTTCTCGCCCGCGCCCGGCAGGACAGGGTCGGGTTTCACAACGGGCTCGTCATCCTGCGGGCCTTCCGGCTCACCGGCGCCGGGCGTCTCCGGGTCCTCGGTTTTCGGCGGATTTTCGCTGCCGGGGTTTTCCGGCTTGCCGCTATCCCCGCCGGTGGTGGCGGAGGCGGAGGTGCCGATGCCGAACTTTTCCGCCACATCGGGCGGAAGCAGTTCCCCGAGCGCGGCGCACCCCGAGAGCAGAAGGGTGGAAAGCAAAAGAAGCGCTGCCGTAAGGCAGGCAAGGAACTGACGTTTCATGGCATATACCGGCTTTCTTTTCAAAAATTAAAAACGGGGGAAACGGGGGAGGCAGCGCCGCCCGGACGAAAGGAGTGCCGCGGGGGAATGCCCCGCGGCGCATCGCTTGGAAGAAACCGCGCACGGGGAAAACCGCCCCGCCGGGCGGTGCCCGGCGGGGCTGCGGGGAAAAATTATTCTTTCGGGGTATTGGCTCTGGCGGCAACGGTACCTGCCACGGCGCCCGAGATGAGCGAGGACACATCAATACCGGTGGACTCCTTCACGCCCTCCATGATCTGGTTCGCGCTGTTCATGACATCGCGCACGACCTTGGTGGCATTGCCGTCGCCGTACATGACGATCTTATCGGTCTGGGCAAGCGGCGCGGCAGCGTTTTTCACCACTTCGGGCAGGGCGCTGAGGTACATTTCGAGCACCGACGCCTCGCCCATCTTCTTCTGGGCTTCCGCCTTCTTTTCGATGGCTTCGGCTTCGGCAAGACCCTTGGCGCGGATGCCTTCCGCCTCCTGCTCCATGGCGTAACGCAGTGCCTCGGCTTCCGCGCGTTTGGCGGCTGCCTGCTGCTCGACCTCGTACTTCTCCGCCTCCGCGTCGCGCTGGCGTTTGACGAGTGCCGCGGCGGCTTCCTGCTCTGCCTTATACTTCATGGCATCTGCCTGCTTGCGCACATCGGCATCCAACTGCCGCTCTTTGAGCGCGATTTCCTTCTCTGCCAGTTCGGATTCCTTTTCCTTGCGGGCAATGTCCGCCTCGGTACGGGCGACCTCGATGGTCTTGCGCTGATTCTCTTCCTGAATCTGGTAAGCGGCATCGGCTTCCGCACGCTTGGTTTCGGAGCGCACCTTCATATCCGCCTGCCGCACGGCAAGTTCGGCGTTCTGCTCGGCGATCTTCTTTTCGGACTCGACCTTCACGGCGTTCGCCTCTTCCTGCGCGCGGGCGGTGGCGATGGCAATATCGCGCTGCGCGTTTGCCTTGGCGATCTGCGCCGTTTTGCGGATCTGTTCGACGTTGTCGATACCCATGTTTTCGATGGTGCCGGCGCCGTCCTTGAAGTTCTGGATGTTGAAGTTGACCACTTCAATACCCAGTTTTTCCATATCCGGCACGACGTTTTCGGTAATTTTCTTTGCCACGCCCTGGCGGTCCTGCACCATTTCCTTCAGCCCCACCGAACCGACAATCTCACGCATATTCCCTTCCAGCACCTGGGTGACGAGGCTGACCAGTTCATTCTGCTTCATGCCGAGCAGCGACTCCGCCGCGCGGCTGAGGAGGGAGGGATTTGAGGAAATTTTGATGTTGGCGACGCCGTCCACCGTGACGTTGATGAACTCGCTCGTCGGCACGGCCTCGGAGGTTTTGACATCGACCTGCATGACCTTGAGAGAGAGGCGGTCCACCCGTTCAAAGAACGGCACGTGCCAGCCCGCGCGGCCGATGAGAATGCGGCGGTTTTTGTGCAGACCCGAGATGATATAAGCGGAATCGGGCGGGGCTTTGAGATAGCCCGCGACAAAGAAGATGACCGCAAGAATCAATACGACAAGAATTGCAACGACCATTGTGTTTCTCCTTTCAAAAATAAACGGAAATTGTGTACCCCTTGCAAGGCGGGGGAGCAGATGATACAAAAAGAGACTTTTACCGCCATGATACGCGATAAAAGTCTCGTTCTCTTTCATCCTACGCACACCGGGGGCGAACCCGACCTGACGGCAATGCGAACGGGGAAACCCCCGCGAACTACTCCCTTTGTTCGTTTTTTATTATAACATAAATCCCCCAAGGTGTCAAGGGGGTTGCAGAAAATTTTACGGCGCCCGGCGAGGGGCAGAGCGGCGCGAAAAAGGGGGTGCGACGGGGCGCACGGCGGAGTGCGGGCGACGGGCGATACGGAGGCGGGTGCCGCGACCGGCGGCACAAGAGCGGGGCGCGGGCAGGCGCGGGGGTGTAAGGCGGCGCCCGGCGGGGGCTGCCATGTCACCGTGGCGGGGGCGTTTTTTTCAAAAAATACGGAGATGGGAACGCCGTGTTAAATTTTTGACGGAGCGCCGCCGCGCGCTTGACAAAGCCGCCGCGCCGTGGTAAACTGAAAGTAACGGGAAACCGAAAAAATTTACGGAAAGAAAGGGCAAGGTATTTTTCTATGGCAAGAATTGTGTTGAACGAAACCTCCTACCACGGGGCAGGCGCGATTGCGGAAATTGCGGGAGAAGTCAAGCGCCGCGGGCTGACAAAGGCGCTGGTATGCTCCGACCCCGACCTCATCCGCTTCGGTGTGACGAAAAAGGTGTTAGATGTTCTGGACGGCGCCTCTCTTGCGTACGACGTGTACTCCGAGATCAAGCCGAACCCGACGATTGAAAACGTACAGCACGGCGTTGCCGCGTTCCGGGCAAGCGGGGCGGACTACCTGATTGCCATCGGCGGCGGCTCGTCGATGGACACGGCAAAGGCAATCGGCATCATCATTGCGAACCCCGAGTTTGCGGATGTGCGGAGCCTGGAGGGCGTGGCGCCGACGAAGCACCCCTCGGTGCCGATCATTGCGGTGCCGACGACGGCGGGCACGGCGGCGGAGGTGACGATCAACTACGTCATTACCGACACCGAAAAGAAGCGGAAGTTCGTGTGCGTGGACGTGCATGACATTCCCGTAGTTGCCGTGATCGACCCCGAGATGATGGCATCCATGCCGAAGGGGCTGACCGCCGCAACGGGCATGGACGCGCTGACGCACGCGATTGAGGGCTACATCACCAAGGGCGCGTGGGAAATGACCGATATGTTCCACCTGAAGGCGATCGAACTGATTGCAAAGCACCTGCGCGGCGCGGTGGCGAACACGAAGGAAGGGCGCGAGGGCATGGCGCTCGGGCAATACATTGCGGGCATGGGCTTCTCGAACGTAGGGCTTGGCATTGTGCACTCGATGGCGCACGCGCTGGGCGCGGTGTATGACACCCCCCACGGCGTGGCAAACGCGATTCTTTTGCCGACCGTGATGGCGTACAACGCCGAGGCAACCGGCGAAAAATACCGCGACATTGCGAAGGCGATGGGCGTGGAGGGCACCGAACACATGACGCAGGAGGAATACCGCCGTGCGGCGGTGGAGGCGGTGCGCCAACTCTCGCAGGACGTGGGCATTCCCGCCGACCTGAAGGCGATTGTGAAGGAAGAGGACGTGAGATTCCTTGCCGAGTCTGCCATGGCGGACGCCTGCCGCCCCGGCAACCCGAAGGATCCGACGC
>CAKSLR010000041.1 GCA_934467435.1 uncultured Eubacteriales bacterium
GGGCATGGTAGGCAAGGTGTCACCCGAGGGCGATGTGCTGAAAGTGCAGGCATCCGATCTGATTTACGGAAAGCAGTTGCATATTGACGCCGATCTGGTGGTACTTGCCGCTGCCATCGAGCCGGACAAATCCGCCCGCCCGCTTGCCACCATGCTGACGGCAAGCATGGATACCAACGACTTCTTTACCGAGGCACACCCCAAACTGCGCCCGGTGGAGAGCCCGACTGCCGGCGTCTTTCTCTCCGGCACCTGCCAGGGACCGAAGGATATCCCCGAGACCGTATCGCAGGCGGGCGCCGCAGCGGCAAAGGTCATCGGTCTTCTGTGCAAAAACAAGCTCACAGGCAACCCCTGCGTCGCCCATTCGGATGAGTGGATGTGCAACGGTTGCTCGACCTGTGAAAAGGTCTGCCCTTACGGCGCCATCTCCTATGTGGAGAAAGAGTTCCGTATGCCCGACCGTACGACCAAACTGCGCCGCGTAGCGGTCGTGAACGAGGCGGTCTGCCAGGGCTGCGGCGCCTGCACGGTGGCGTGCATGTCGGGCGCCATGGATCTGCGCGGCTTTACCGGCAAACAAATTATGGCGGAGGTAGATGCCATATGCAAGTAACCGAATATAAACCGCTGATTGTGGCGTTTTGCTGCAACTGGTGTTCCTACGCCGGGGCGGATCTCGCAGGCAACAACCGCCTGCAATATCCGGCGGATGTCAAGATCATCCGCGTTCCCTGTTCCTGCCGCGTGAACCCGATGTTCATTCTGCGCGCGTTCCAGCGCGGGGCAGACGGGGTCATTCTTTGCGGCTGCCACCCGGGTGACTGCCACTATACCTCCGGCAACTATTACACCCGCCGCCGGATGTCGCTGCTTTTCTCGATGCTGGATTATCTCGGCATTGAACGGGAACGGACCCGTGTGGAATGGGTCAGTGCCGCGGAAGGGGCAAAGTTTGCCGCCACCATGAAAGATTTTGCCGAGAAGGTTGCCGCCCTCGGCGAAAACAAGAGACTGGAGGATCTGCGATGCAAGAAGTAAAAAGAGAAGACCTCCTTGCCCGCGCCAAAGAACTGCTTGCCGCGGGAACGGTAGATCGCGTGCTCGGCTGGCGGGCAGGTGAATTTGACGGTGACGTAACACCCGGTGTGTTCCGCACCGCGGAGGAGATGGAAGCGGATTTCATTTTCGGTGATTTCTGTGGCGCCAATCTTTCCAAATATCTCGTGCGCGAAACGGCAAAGGAAGAAGGAAAGGTTCTTGCCTTCCTCAAGCCCTGCGATACATACAGTTTCAACCAGTTGATCACCGAGCACCGCTTTGCACGGGAGCGCGTTTATGTGATCGGCATTTCCTGCGCGGGTATGCTGGAGATGAAAGACATCCGGGAGAAAGCAGACGGCATTGCGTCGGTTTCCGATGAAGGCGATCGGGTCGTTATCCATACCCTCTATGACGGGGATATGACGTTCCCCCGTGCCGAACTGCTGCCCGACCGCTGCCGCCACTGCAAATCGAAAAAGCACGTCGTTTATGACGAACTCCTCGGTACCGAGGGGGAGGTGGCAGATAACGAACGCTTTGCCGAGATCGAGGCACTGGAGCAGATGACGCCGGACGAACGCTTTGCCTTCTGGCAGGGCGAACTTTCCCGCTGCATCCGCTGCAATGCCTGCCGCAACGTCTGCCCCGCCTGCACCTGCGAAAAATGCGTATTCGACAACCCGAACTCGGGCGTGGAAAACAAAGCGGCAGCAAGCAGTTTTGAAGAGCAGATGTTCCATATCATCCGCGCGTTCCACGTGGTGGGGCGCTGCACCGACTGCGGCGAATGCTCGCGCGTTTGCCCGCAGCACATTCCGCTGCACCTGCTGAACCGCAAATTCATTAAGGATATCGACCGCCTTTACGGTACCTATCAGGCAGGGGCGGAAGTGGGCAGCCGCGCACCGATTGTCAACTATTCGACCGATGACGCCGAACCGGGCGAGGCTGTGGAAGGAGGATGCCGCCATGCGTAAGATTGCAAAGAGTGCCCTCTCTTCCCTGTTTGCCGCCATTGCGAAAGACCGCACCCTTTACCTGCCGGTAGACGGCAAAGCGGGTGCCTCTTATGAAAAATGGGAAGAGGGCAAAACCCTCTCCGCCGCGCTGAACGCAAACCGCAGCGCAAAAGACTTTTTCTTCCCCCAGACCGAGAATCTGATGGATTTCCGGGTTGAGGGCAAGCATGTGGACGTGGTGGATACCCGAAGGGAATGCGAAGATTTCGTGCTGTTCGGCGTTCGTGCCTGCGACGTGCGCAGTTTTACGGTGCTGGACCGTGTTTTCCTCGGTACCCCGGTAGACACCTATTATCAGAACCGCCGCGAACACAGCGTGGTGATGTCGCTTGCCTGCACGCGCCCGGGTGAAACCTGCTTCTGCGGTACGTTTGACATTGACGCGGCAGCGCCGGAGGGCGATATTGTCTGTCATATGACGGACGATGCCCTCTATCTTGACGCAAAGACCGAAAAGGGCGGTGCCCTTCTCTCCTCTCTTGACGCGCTGACCGAGGCGTGCGATACTTCCGCCGTGGAGGCGCAGCAGAAAGAGACCCGCGCCCGCCTTGCCCGCCTGCCACTGGCTTCTCTGACAAAAGACCGCTTCGGCGCCGGCAAGACCGAGAAGTTTTTTTCCGACCCCGCCTGGGCAACCCTTTCCGAGGCGTGCCTTGGCTGCGGCACCTGCACCTTTGTGTGCCCGACCTGCCAGTGCTATGATATCAAGGATTTTGATACGGGGCACGGCATCCGCCGCTTCCGCTGCTGGGATTCGTGTATGTATTCCGACTTTACCAAGATGTCCGCGGGGCAGCCGCGCCTGACGCAACTGGAGCGTTTCCGCCAGCGGTTTATGCATAAGCTGGTCTATTACCCCGAGAACAACGACGGGCTTTTTTCCTGCGTGGGGTGCGGGCGTTGCCTGAACCGTTGCCCGATCGGGATGAATATTGTTAAGGTGATGAAGAAACTGGGGGAAAACGAACATGATTGATCACAAGGAACCGCTGATTCCGATGGTCGGCGTGGTCACCGACATCCGCATCGATACGCCGGATGTCAAGACCTTTCGCGTGGTGACCCCGGACGGCAAAAAAGCGTTTGACCATATGCCGGGGCAGTGTGCCATGCTCTCCATCCCCGGGGTGGGCGAGGCGATGTTCTCTATCACCTCTTCACCGACCAACACGGAATACATGGAATTCTCCATCAAGAAGTGCGGCTGCGTGACCGAATGGCTGCACGCCATGGAGGTGGGACAGCAGATCACCATCCGTGGTCCCTACGGCAGACCTTTCCCCGTGGATACGGAATTCCGCGGCAAGGATCTTCTCTTTATCGCCGGCGGCATCGGACTGGCGCCGCTGCGCTCGGTCATCAATTACTGCCGCCACTATCCGGAGCGGTACGGAAAGATCGATGTGGTCTACGGATCCCGTTCCATGCAGGATCTGGTGGATTACCGCGAGATCATTGAGGAATGGGAAAAGGATGAAAAGGTGTCCGTCCACCTGACCATCGACCGCGAGCAGCCCGAATGGACGGGGCATGTCGGCTTTGTGCCAAACTATGTCAAGGAACTCGGTTTTTCGACCGACAAGACCGCCGTACTCTGCGGCCCCCCCATCATGATTAAATTCACGCTGGCAGGGTTGCTGGACATGGGCTTTGACAAAACGCAGGTTTATACCACCATGGAACTGCGGATGAAGTGCGGCATCGGCAAGTGCGGGCGCTGCAATATCGGTGCCAAATACGTCTGCAAGGACGGACCGGTGTTCCGCTGCGACGAACTTGACGAGTTGCCAAGCGAATACTGATAAGGAGATAAAGGGACATGGAGAACCTTGTGAACGTTTACCTGTTCGGCAAGTTGTACCGCGTGCCGGACAACCTGACCATTATGCGTGCCATGGAATACGCAGGCTATCAGTTGGTGCGCGGCTGCGGCTGCCGCAACGGCTTTTGCGGCGCGTGTGCCACCATCTACCGCATCAAGGGTGACCGGGAATTAAAAACCTGCCTTGCCTGCCAGACAAAGGTGGAGGACAATATGTATGTTGCCACCCTGCCCTTTTTTCCGCTGGTGAAACAGGTCTATGATATCGAGAAAATCAAGCCGACCGAGCAGATTATGATGCAGCTTTACCCTGAAATCTACGCCTGCGTCGGCTGTAACGCCTGCACCAAGAGTTGCACGCAGGGGCTGAATGTCATGCAGTACATTGCCTATGCACAGCGCGGGGAATTTGAAAAGTGTGCCGAAGAATCCTTTGACTGCGTGATGTGCGGCGTCTGTTCCTCCCGCTGCCCGGCGGGCATTTCCCACCCGCAGGTTGCCATGCTGGCGCGCCGACTCAACGGCAAATATCTTGCCCCCAAGTCAGCGCACCTTGCCAAGCGGGTGCAGGAGATCAAAGACGGGACCTTCCATGATCTGATTGCCGCGCTGATGGATAAGCCGGTGGAAGAACTGAAGGAACTCTACAACCACCGCGAAATTGAGAAATAAGGAGGGCGCGTTATGTATCCGAAGGAATTTGAAGCATCCCTGAAGGCGGTTGAAAGCGCCCGCGCGGCGAATATTGCCTACGAGCCTGCCCGTATGACGGCGGAGGAGAAGGACACGCTGCTTGCCGCGTACCACCCCGACTATAAAAAGAGCGAATTTGCCGCGCTGCAGATCGGTCCGAACAAGGGGGAAGAAGTACCGCACGAACTTTGCGAAATGCTGGAGGCACACAGCCGCATCTGTGCGGCGGACGTTGATCTTTCCGATGTCCGTTACGATGTGGATGTGCTGATTATCGGCGGCGGCGGTGCCGGCGCCTCGGCAGCCATTGAAGCAGACAATGCCGGGGCGAAGGTCATGGTAGTCACCAAACTTCGCATGGGCGATGCCAATACCATGATGGCGGAGGGCGGCATTCAGGCGGCAGATAAACCGAACGATTCGCCTGCCATCCATTTTTTGGATGCTTTCGGTGGCGGGCACTACGCTGCAAAGCGCGACCTGCTTGCCAAACTGGTATGCGACGCGCCCGACGCCATTGCCTGGCTGAGCGATTTGGGGGTGGAATTTGACAAAGCCCCCGACGGCACCATGATTACCACCCACGGCGGCGGCACTTCCCGGAAGCGGATGCACGCGGCAAAAGACTACTCGGGCGCTGAGATCATGCGTACCCTGCGGGATGAAGTGCTGAACCGCGGGATTCCCGTGGTGGATTTCACCTCTGCCGTGGAACTGATTCTCGATGAGAACGGGCGGGCAGCCGGTGCGGTTCTTATGAACATGGAAACCAAGGAACTGATGGTGGCGCGCGCCAAAACGGTGATTCTTGCTACCGGCGGTGCGGGGCGGATGCACTATCAGGGCTTCCCGACCTCGAACCACTACGGCGCAACGGCAGACGGTCTTGTACTCGGTTATCGGGTCGGCGCCAAACTGCTGTATGCCGATACCCTGCAATATCACCCCACGGGTGCCGCGTACCCGCAACAGATTTTCGGTGCTCTGGTCACCGAAAAGGTCCGTTCGCTCGGTGCCAAACTCGTCAATCGGGACGGAAAGGTGTTTATGCACCCCCTGGAAACGCGCGATGTGGCGGCAGCCTCGATCATCCGGGAATGTTCCGACCGCGACGAGGGCATTGACACCGGTGCAGGACGCGCCGTTTGGCTCGACACCCCGATGATCGAACAGATCGGCGGCGAAGGAACCATTGAACGCCGGATTCCCGCCATGATGCGGATGTTTGCCGGCTACGGCATTGATATCCGCCGCGAACCGATTCTCGTTTATCCGACCCTGCACTACCAGAACGGCGGTCTTGACATCCGTGTAGACGGCATGACGCCGAACGTGGAAAACCTTTATGTGGCAGGGGAGGCGGTCGGCGGTATTCACGGCAGAAACCGCCTGATGGGCAATTCCCTGTTGGATATTATCGTCTTTGGCAGAAGCGCCGGCAAAAACGCCGCCGCGCAGGCAAAGACCGTGACCCCCGGCAAACTGACCCTTGCCCATATTGCCAAATTTGACGCAGAGCGGGAGGCCGCCGGGATTCATACCGATGCCGTTTCGCCGAAACTGCTCCCCGATTACCGCCGCCATTCCTAATGTAAAAAAGAAAGCTGGTTTTTCCTATGGATATCGAAGCTATCACCGACCTTTTGGAAGCGCTGACCATCCTTTGTTTCGGTCTTTCCTGGCCGATTTCCATCCGTAAATCGCTGATTTCCCGCACTGCCAAGGGCAAAAGCCTGTTCTTTGAAGTGTTTCTCCTCATCGGTTACGCCTGCGGTATCGTCCGTAAGATCATTCAGGCGGCAAACGGTGGCAGCGGTTTCCTCTTCTACCTGAGTTTCTTCTTCTATATACTCAACTTTATTGAAATTTCGATCGACGTTGCCCTCTACTTCCGGAACCGTCGGCTGGATCAACTTGCCGAACAGAACGCGGTGGCATGAAACGCACGGATATTTCGCGCGCCGCCATGGGTCGGGTTCCCACCTATCTGCATTATCTGCAAAGCGGTGCGTATGAGGGAGAGTACATCTCTTCCGCCGCGCTTGCCCGTGCGCTGGGTCTGGGTGAAGTACAGGTGCGAAAAGACCTTGCTGCCCTCAGCGGCGAAGGAAAACCGAAGATCGGTTACCGCCGGGAAGATCTGATTGCCACGCTTGGTGATCTGCTTGCCTGCAATACCGACAGTAACGTTGTCATTGTCGGCGCAGGAAAACTCGGGCGGGCGCTCTTGGATTACGGCGGTTTTCAGAACTACGGGCTTTCCCTTCTTGCGGCGTTTGACATTGCCGTACATGAGAAGACGGTCAGCCCCTCCGGCAAACCTATTTTCCCCATGGCGGAATTGCGTGATTTTTGCGCAAAGAACCGTGTGCGCATCGGGGTGATTGCCGTACCCGCGGCCGCAGCGCAGGAGGTCTGTGACAACCTGCTTGCCGCCGGCGTCGGCGCAATCTGGTGCTTTGCCCCCTGCACGCTGACACTGCCGCCCCATGTGCCGGTTCAATATGAGAACATGGCGCTCTCACTCGCATATCTACGAAAAAATTTAACGGCTAATACGAAAGGGATACATCCATGAAAGTTACCATCTGTATCGGTTCTTCCTGCCATATCAAAGGCTCTCACCGGGTGGTGGAGCAACTGCAACAACTTCTTGCGGAGCATCATCTCGCCGACAAGGTGGAACTTGCCGGCACGTTCTGCATGGGCAGATGCCAGGAGGGGGTTTGCGTCACGGTAGACGGCACCTTCCACTCGGTCAATCCCGATGCCGTAAAAGAATTTTTTGACGAAACCATCGTTCCCTATGTCTGATCGTTTTTCGGGCGGGAGAAAAGGAGGCGCGACATGGACTGTCTGACCCTTAAAAAATCCAACTGTAAAAACTGCTACAAGTGTATCCGGCATTGCCCCGTCAAATCCATTCGGTTTTCGGGGAACCAGGCTTACATCATCGGCAATGAGTGCATCCTGTGCGGGCAGTGTTTTGTGGTTTGCCCGCAGGACGCCAAACAGATTGTGGACGAGACCGAAAAGGTCAAGGTGCTGCTCGGCGGTGACGAACCGGTCATTGCCAGTCTTGCGCCTTCGTTTATCGCCAATTACAGCGGCGTGGGCATTCATGCCATGCGGCTGGCGCTGAAAAAACTGGGTTTTTTTGATGTAGAAGAGACTGCCGTCGGCGCCACCATTGTCAAAACCGAATATGAACGGATGCTGGCGGAAGAAACACGGGATGTGATCATTTCCTCCTGCTGCCATTCAATCAACCTTTTGATTCAGAAATATTTCCCCGCAACGCTCGGCTGCCTTGCCGATGTACTTTCCCCCATGCAGGCGCACTGCAAGGATATCAAGCGCCGCTACCCGAACGCAAAGACGGTTTTCATCGGTCCCTGCGTCTCCAAAAAAGACGAGGCACAGCATTACGAAGGGCTGGTAGATGCGGTTCTGACCTATGACGAACTGACCGCCTGGCTGAAGGCGGCGGGAATCGAACTGGAGGCGGAAATGGATGAAGACGAGCGCAGCCGCGCCCGGCTCTTCCCCACCACCGGCGGGATTCTCAAAACCATGCGGAACGCGAATCCGCGTTATACCTATCTGGCGATTGACGGTACCGAAAACTGCATCGCCGCCCTGAAGGATATCGAAAGCGGCAAGATTCACCGCTGCTTTATCGAGATGTCTGCCTGCGTCGGCAGCTGCGTCGGCGGTCCGGTCATGGAAAAATTCCACCGTTCACCCGTGCAGGATTACGCGGCCGTTGCCCGTTTCGCAGGGGCGGAAGATTTTGCGGTAGCGCAACCGGAAGCAGAGGATGTGCGCAAGAATTTCGAAGCCATTGAACGGAAACTGCCCATGCCGACGGAAGATGAGATCCGTGAGGTTTTGCGCCAGATGGGCAAAACCAAACCATCCCAGGAACTGAACTGCGGCTCCTGCGGCTATGACACCTGCCGCGAAAAGGCGATTGCCGTTTGTCAGGGAAAGGCGGAGATTTCCATGTGCCTGCCCTACCTGAAAGAAAAAGCGGAGAACTTCTCCGACACCATCATCCGCAACACGCCGAACGGGCTGATTGTGCTGAACGAAAAGCTGGAGGTGCAGCAGATCAACCGCGCCGCGCAGAAAATTCTCAATATCCGTTTCACCTCCGATATCCTCGGCGATCAGGTCGTGCGGATTCTGGAGCCGGCGGATTTCTTAGAGGTGCTGAGCAAGGGCAGCAACATTCACAATAAGCGCGTGTACCTGGCGGAATACGAAAAATACGTAGAAGAAACCATTGTCTACGACCGCGAATACCGCCTGCTGATCTGCATTCTGCGCGATGTGACCGAAGAGGAAACGCAGCGGGAAAAGAAGGAAGACATCAGCCGTCAGACGGTGGAGATTGCCGACCGCGTGGTGGATAAACAAATGCGCATCGTGCAGGAGATTGCTTCTCTGCTCGGTGAAACGGCGGCAGAGACCAAAATCGCCCTCTCCAAACTGAAGGAGTCGATCAGCGATGAATAATTTGTGTACGGATATCGGCTGGCGCAGCATCAACCATGACGGCGAGCAACTCTGCGGCGACCATGTGGATATTGTGGAACAAGGCGAAAATTCGACCGTCATCGTATTGGCAGACGGGCTTGGCAGCGGGGTTAAGGCAAGCATCCTTTCCACGCTGACCTCCAAGATTATTTCCACCATGATGGCGGAGGGGTTGCCGCTGGAAGAATGTGTGGCAACCATCGCCGCCACGTTGCCGATCTGCTCGGTGCGGGGGGTGGCGTATTCCACCTTCACCATCCTTCACCTGGTAGATAATGCCACGGCAGAGTTGATTCAGTACGATAACCCCCACGTGATTCTGATCCGGGACTGTAAAAACTGCCCTTACCCCGAAACCGAACTCCACATTGACGGCAAAAGCATCTATAAATCGGTCATCAAATTGCAGGAGGGGGATGTGCTGATTGCCATGAGCGACGGTTGTCCGCACGCCGGCATCGGCACCGCCTACAACTTCGGCTGGAAACGGGATGACATTGCCGACTTTATGAAAGATCTTTGCCACGTGGGCTACAACGCAAAGACCCTTTCCACCATGCTGCTTGACGAGTGCGATAAACTCTACGACCACCGCCCGGGGGATGATGCCACCGCCTGCGTGGTCCGCATCCGTCGGCGTGAACCGGTGAACCTTCTGTTCGGACCGCCGCGAAACCCCGATGACTGCGACCGCATGATGTCGCTCTTTTTCTCCAAAGAAGGAAAGCACATTATCTGCGGGGGTACCACCTCTACCATCGCTGCCAAATATCTGCGGCGCCCCCTGCACGTCAATCTGAAATTTGAGCGCAGCGACATTCCGCCCACCGCGGAAATTGAAGGCGTGGATCTGGTTACCGAAGGCGTGATTACCGTCAACCGGGTGCTGGAATACGCCAAAGACGCCATCGACAAAAACGAAAAATACGAATACTGGAGTCTGCACCGGGACGGCGCCTCGATGATCTGCCGCCTGTTGTTTGAAGAAGCGACGGACATCAACTTCTTCGTCGGGCGGGCTGTCAACCCCGCACACCAAAACCCGGATCTGCCCATCAATTTCAATATTAAAATGAATCTAGTGGAAGAGCTTTCCGCCTGCCTGAAAAAGATGGGGAAGCGGATCAAGGTCAGCTATTTCTGAGGAGGAAATCGTGCGTAAATTCGATACCAAAGTACAGCATCTGAAATATAAAGTCCTGCGGGAAGTAGCGCGGGAGGCGTGGAACGGTACCCTTGCCGAAAATGTGTTGGATATTCCGCACAAAATCGTGCCGGGGAAAACGCCTACCATGCGCTGCTGCGTGTACAAAGAGCGCGCGATTCTCTCCGACCGTGTCAAAATGGCAATGGGCGGGAATCGGGATAACCCCAATGTGATTGAGGTCATTGAATCGGCGTGTGATGAATGTCCGATCGGCGGGTATGAAGTCACCAACGCCTGCCGTGGGTGTCTTGCCCACCGGTGTGAGGACGCTTGCCGGTTCGGTGCCATTTCGTTTGATGAAAATCACGTGGCGCACATTGATAAATCCAAGTGCAAGGAGTGCGGCGCCTGCTCCAAGGTCTGCCCCTACACCGCCATCATCGGCAGAAAGCGCCCCTGCGAAAACGCCTGCAAAACCGGCGCCATTGCCATGGGCGAGGATAAAATCGCCACCATTGACAATAACAAATGTATCTCCTGCGGGGCGTGCGTCTACCAGTGCCCCTTCGGCGCCATGGCGGATAAGTCCTACATTCTCGACATCATTCGGATTCTGAAGGAGAGCGAGGGCAACACTGCCTATAAAGTATTTGCCGCCGTTGCCCCCTCCATTTCCAGCCAGTTTACCTATGCCAAGCTGGGGCAGGTCATTTCCGGGTTGAAGGCGCTTGGGTTCCACACGGTGGTGGAAGCGGCGCTCGGTGCCGATATGGTGGCTGACGCAGAATCGTGCGAGTTGGTGGAAAAAGGCTTTCTCACCAGTTCCTGCTGCCCGGCATTTGTCAGTTACATTGAAAAGTTCTTCCCCGATCTGGTTCCCTATATCTCAAGCAACCTTTCCCCGATGGCGACCATCGCCAAATATATCAAAGAGCATGAGTCGCCCTGCAAAATCGTCTTTATCGGTCCCTGCATGGCAAAAAAGGCAGAGGTACAGAAAGATTCCGTCAGCCCCTATGTAGACGCGGCAATGACGTTTGAAGAATTGCAGGCACTCTTTGACAGCCGGGATATGGACATTACCACCCTGCCCGAAACGGTGTTAGACGATGCCTCTTACTTCGGCAGAATTTTTGCCCGCTGCGGCGGTCTTTCGGATGCGGTTGCCGAGGCAATCAAGGAACACGGTGAAACCGACTTTACCCTGAAGCCCTGCTCCTGTGACGGCATTGAGATGTGCCGCGTTGCCCTGCTGAAAAAGAACAAGGGCATGCTGGACGCCAACTTTGTGGAAGGAATGGCGTGTGTGGGCGGTTGCATCGGCGGTGCCGGTTGCCTGACCCACGGTGCCAAAAACAAATCGGATGTCGATCAATACGGCATGGAAGCCTATGAAAAAACCATTCACGATGCCATTTCCGTCTTGGGAATCGTAAAACAGGGAAAATAAAAAACGAATCGGCTGCCCGCGGGCAGCCGATTTTTGATTGCACCATTACCACGG
>CAKSLR010000042.1 GCA_934467435.1 uncultured Eubacteriales bacterium
TGCCATATCACCGAAATCGGCGCGGTGAAAATCAAGGACGGGGAAGTGCTGGACACCTTTGATACCTTTGTCAACCCCGAGGTGCCGATTCCGCCGGAAATCACCCGCCTGACCTCCATCACCGACGAGATGGTGAAAGATGCCCCTCTGGTCGGGGAGGCACTGGAGCAGTTTTTCCGCTTCATCGGGGACGATATGCTGATTGCGCACAACGCCAACTTTGACGTCGGTTTTATCCGTACCTATGCCGAAAAGTGCGGGTTGGATTTTCACAGCACCTATCTGGATACCGTGGCGCTGTCGCACTACGTCAACCCCAGCCTGAAAAATCACAAACTGGATACCATTGCGGCGGCGTATCATCTCGGCGATTTTCACCATCACCGCGCATCCGACGATGCCGCCATGCTGGCAGCCATCTACACCGCTATGATCAACCGGCTGATGAGCGAGGGCGTCAACTCTTTTCCCGCGCTGCTCAGCGCCATGCGGGAAAACGCCGACCCTCTGCAGATCAAGCCGCGCCATATGGTCATCCTTGCAAAGAACAAAGAGGGGTTAAAGAACCTCTATCGACTGATTTCCGCCAGTTATCTGACCTATTTCAAACGCTACCCCCGGATCCCGAAAAGCCTCCTGGAAACGCACCGGGAAGGACTTCTGATCGGCTCCGCCTGTGAGGCGGGGGAACTGTTCCAGGCGCTGCTCGAAGGGCGCCCCGAGGCGGAACTGGAGGAGATTGCTTCCTTTTACGACTACCTGGAAATTCAGCCGCTCTGCAACAACCGTTTCCTGATTGCCGCGGGGCGTGTGGCGGGAGATGAGCAACTGAAAATGCTTAACCGCCGCATTATTGAAATCGGAAAACGCATCGGAAAGCCGACTGTGGCGACCTGTGACGCGCATTTTCTCGAAAAAGAGGATGAAATTTACCGTAAGATTCTGCTTGCCGGACAGAAATATGCCGATGCGGATAAGGATGTCGGGATTTATCTGCGGACCACGGAAGAAATGCTTGCGGAATTTGCCTATCTCGGCGAGGATCTTGCCCGCGAGGTGGTCATTGAAAACCCGAATAAAATTGCCGATATGGTGGAAAAAATCCGCCCGATTCCCGAGGGGCGGTATGAACCCTCCATTCCCGGGGCGGATGAAGATCTGACACGAATTTGCTGGCAGCGTGCCCATGACTGGTATGGGGAGGAGATCCCGGAGATTGTTTCCGCCCGACTGAAAAAGGAGCTTGACTCCATCATTCAGCATGGGTTTGCCGTGCTGTACATGATTGCGCAGAAACTGGTATCGTACAGCGAGAGCCTCGGGTATCTGGTCGGCTCCCGCGGTTCGGTCGGTTCTTCCTTTGTTGCGTCTATGGCGGGTATTTCGGAGGTCAATCCGCTCCCACCGCACTATCGTTGCCTGAAGTGTAAGTATTCCGAATTCATCACCGACGGTTCGGTTGGCTCGGGCTTCGATCTGCCCGATAAAGCCTGCCCTGTTTGCGGGGCACCCCTCTTTGGGGATGGGCACGATATTCCCTTCGAAACCTTCCTCGGTTTCAAGGGAGATAAATCCCCCGATATTGACCTGAACTTCTCGGGGGATGTACAGGGAAAAGTGCACAAATACACCGAGGTCCTGTTTGGGGAAGGGCACGTGTTCCGCGCCGGTACCATCGGCACGCTGGCATCCAAAACCGCCTACGGCTATGTCATGAAATATCTCGAGGATAAGAAGGTTGTCCTGCCGAAGGCGGAGGTTTCCCGTCTTACCTCCCGCTGCGAGGGCATCAAACGCTCGACCGGGCAGCACCCCGGCGGCATTATCGTTGTACCGAAGGAATTTGATATTTACGATTTCTCCCCGGTGCAGCACCCCGCCGATGACCCGAACTCGGATATCATCACCACACACTTCCAGTTCTCTTATCTGCACGATACGATTCTGAAACTGGATGAACTCGGGCACGATATGCCGACCAAATACAAGATGCTGGAAAAGTACACGAACACCAGCGTCATGGACGTGAAGATGAATGACCGCAAGGTGTATGAGTTGTTTGAGAGTACCGCCCCGCTCGGGGTCACATCAGAGGAAATCCACTCTCGCCTCGGCACATTCGGGATTCCCGAAATGGGGACGCAGTTCGGGCAGCAGTTGCTCATTGATGCCAAACCGAAAAACTTTGCCGACCTGCTTCAGGTCTCCGGGCTTTCCCACGGTACGGGTGTTTGGCTCGGCAACGCGCAGGACCTCATCAAAAACGGGACCTGTACCATTTCCGAGGTGGTGGGAACACGGGATGGCATTATGCTCTATCTGATCCGCCACGGGCTGGAGAACGGGCTTGCGTTCAAAATCATGGAGGCGGTACGAAAAGGGAAGGGGCTGACCCCGGAATTTGAAGCCGCCATGCGGGAACATAACGTGCCGGATTGGTATATTTCTTCCTGCAAGAAGATCAAATACATGTTCCCCAAGGCACACGCCGCGGCATACGTCATGTCTGCCATCCGGCTCGGGTGGTATAAGATTTATTATCCGATGGAGTTTTACGCCGCATTCCTGACGGTGGCGCCCGGCGGTTTTGACGCGGAGATTGTCGGGCAGGGGAAAAACTTTGTGTACGAGACGATTGCCGCCATCAATAAAAAAGGGAACGAAGCCACGCAGAAAGAAAAAGATATGGTTACAACGCTGGAGCTGGTGGGCGAGTGTCTCTGCCGCGGCATCAAGTTTCTGCCCGTCAGTATCTGGAAGTCGGATGCCAACGCCTTTTTGCCGGAGGACGGCAATATCCGTATGCCGTTTTCGGCATTGCCGGGGCTTGGGGAATCGGTGGCACAGAAGATTCTGCAACTGCGGCATGACGGGGGTCCCTACTCGGTGGAAGACCTGCGCCATAAAGCGGGCGTTTCCAAAGCCGTGGTGGAACTGTTGCGCCGCAACCACGCGCTGGACGGGTTGAATGAAACCAACCAATATACGCTTTTCTGAAAAAGAACACCGCGGGTACGTTTCCGTACCCGCGGTTTCCTCAGATATCAAGAAACAGGAACAGCAGGGCAAGCAGCAGTTCGCTGTCAGGGTTTTCCCCCTGCACGATCAGGGCGGCAAGCGCCAGCAAAAGAAAATCGCCGGTTGCAAATTCCTGTGGGGTATGTAGGTGTGCCGGCGCCATGGTTTCCGTTGCCGGTGTTGCCGTGTCTTCCTGCCCGGCATACAGTGGATTCCCGGTTTCTGTCGCCGCCCCGGCTGCCGTGTCTGCCGACGTAGCGGGCGGGGGCGGCGGAAAGAAAGAGGGCGCTTCCCGGAACGGGCTGACGGGCGTTTCGTCTGCCGTCTCTTCATCCGGCATGACCGGCGCCGATTCCGGCGGTTTTTCCTCCGCAACCTCCGCCATCGCCGTGGCGGTAGACTCCCCGGCGTTGTCCTCCGGCTCCGGGGGGAAAGAAAGCGGGGAAAGACGCACGCTTTCCTCCTGCGGGTCGTTTGCACCGTCGGTGCGGATGGCAACGCCGCTGTAGTTTTCGGGAATTGCCCGGTGCGGGGAATAGACGCGTGTGTACATCATGTTCTCCTTTGCTTCAAGAGTTCCATCAGTTCCAGAATCCGCAAAAGGGCGTCAATCGTTTCACACCGCGCGGGGGAAAGATAGGGGCGCAGCGCCTGTAAGAGGCAGGTACGGCTGTCCTGCGGCGGCTTTTTCGGCGGCGGTGTGGGCGGCAGGAGCGGGGGCGCCTTGGGGCAGTCCTTTTCGGGGGGCGGCGGGCAGGGGCCGCCGCCCTCCCCGCCGCCCTTTCCCCCGTTCCCCGCAAGCAGAGAACTCAGCATCGAAATCGCCGCGGGATTGGAGAGCAGGGATTGCAGCGTGGCAAACAAATCGCCCTGCCCCTGCCCCGAAGATTCACTTCCCATCGTATCACCCCTTTTTTTGGTACCGGGAAAGCGTTCCCATGGCTGCGGCAAGATCAGCGGGACCGCAGCCGCGCATCATTTGCCGCAGCCGGTCCAGTTCCCCGCTCGGCGGCGGGGTGGGGGAGAGGGCGATGCCGGATGCCGCCGCAATCCCGCAGATCCGGCTCCACAGCGCCGCATCGTCCAGCGCCAGCAGATCATCCATCGCTTTTTTGTCAAATTTCATGATTTTCTACCTCGCAATATGAACTGTTACCAGTATATGCAGGTTACGGAAAATCGTTCCTTCTTCTGCAAAATAACAGAAAGGGGCGGGAGTTTCCCCGCGGTTTTATGCAGTTTCTTGTCATTTCGGATTCACACGGGCGCATCGATCGGCTGCGCGCAGCGCTCGATCGCACCCCCGATTGTAAAAACGTCCTGTTTCTCGGCGACGGGCTTGCCGATGTCGCTGCTGTGGCGCCGTCATTCCCTGACCGCATCTTTCGCTGTGTGCGTGGGAATATGGATGCCCCGTCCCTGGATCTCCCGGCAGAGGAAATCGATTTCTTCGCCCTTTACGGCAACACTGTCATGATGACGCACGGTCACCGCTTCGGCGTGAAGGGCGGTATTGGCACCGCCGTGGCATACGCCGGGCGGAGGGGGGCGCGCGTACTTCTTTTCGGGCATACCCATGTGCCGGAGGATCGTTTTTTGCCGGAAGAGGGCATGTTAGTCTGCAACCCCGGCAGCCTCGGGCGCCCGGCAGACGGGGTGCCGCATTTTGGGGTGCTTTCGCTCCTGCCCGATGGCGGCGCGCTTTTTTCGCACGGTACACTTTCACCGGAGAATTTCCTCTGACCCCTTTACTTTGGGGGCGCGTTGTGGTACAATAAGCCGTATTTGGTCGGGTGTGGGATGTTTGAAGGAGATTTTCGCGTATGTTTATGTTGGGACCGGTGGTGAATGCCGTTGTTGTGTTGGTGTGCGGGGTGTTTGGGTCGCTCTTTCGGCGCGGGATTCCGCCGCGGATCTCCGAAACGGTGAATCAGGGACTCAGTATGTGTATTCTGGCAATCGGTATCCGCGGGGTGGTCAAACCGCTCGCGGGCGCAAATTTTGTTGTGGATAACCTGGAAATCATCGCGGTCATTTGCATGGCACTCGGTATCGTAATCGGGGAATGCCTCGACATCGACGGTGCCATGAAACGCCTCGGCACCTGGGTTCAGGGCAGGCTCAGCCGCCCGGATGCAACGGGGGAGGCAGGGAAAATGGGTTCTTCGATCGGCGATGCCTTTGTCACCACGACCATGGTGCTGTGTGTTGGTGCCTGGGCGACAACGGGCGCCATTTCCGCCGGGGTAGGGGATAGTACCTCCCTTTATGCCAAGTCGGTGGTCGATGGCATCAGCGCCCTGATGTTTGCCTCGACCCTCGGTTGGGGCGTTTCGTTTGCCGGGTTCTCCGTCCTGTTGTATGAAGGGGGGCTCGCACTGATCGCTTACCTGCTCGGCGGATTTCTCAGCGCCACTGCCATCGGCGCCATGGGAATGGTCGGTTCTATCGTGATTATGCTGATTGCCCTGAATATGTTGGGCGCCACCCGTATCCGCGCGGCAAATTGTATTCCCGCAGTCTTTTTGCCGGCGCTGGTCTGCCTGATCTTCGGTTGCTGAAAAAACCGGCGGAGCCGTTTGGTTCCGCCGTTTTTTTGTATAACGAAAACACGCGATCGTCGCGTGGTTGAAAAGAGGGTAACCGATAAGAAGAAACCTTCCGTTTGTGCAAGAAAGTCGGCAGATACTGCCGCCTGACAGAGGCGCCGAAATTCTTTTGACGCACGATATTGGAACGACCCATACATAGACGAATGCGATGTCATCGCAAGGGCAGTTGAATTTCAAACGAAAGTATGATAAAATATATAGGAAGAGGGATAATGGTATGATTTGTAAATGCGGAAAGTGTCACTGCTTATTTTCATGGAAAGAGCAGACAAAGCATTGGTGTCAAAGCCAAAGACCGATGAAATATCGGTGAACCGGTTGAAAGATCGGTCAAAAAGCCGGATGGGGCGAAAGAGTGAGGCTCGCTGTGGCAGCTGGTTTGCGTAGAAAATTTTCGCTGTCATGAAACGGTGTGTCTTCGGTATGTCGTTGCCAATAGGCTCGTCCGGAAGTTTTTTCTGACAGGATTTTCTTATATTTTTATTATAAATTTTGCAGTTATCATACTTACAAATGTGGTCAGAAGAGGAGGAATCACAATGACAGAAGAAACGAAACGGGATTTCTTGTTGGAATCCATCCGATCCTCTTTTGATGCAGTATTCCGGCTTGATCTGAAAAACGGGGTCTATCAGTTGATTTATTCCGGTGGCCAGGATATGACGAGCAGCGTGCGCAACTATGATTATGCCGCGTTTGCCGGGAGTTTTGTAGAGAAGTATGCAAATTCGGATAAAGCAGAGAGCCTGCGCGAAGCACTGTCTCTGGATACCGTGAGAGAAGCCCTGAAAAGCGGAAGAAAATATGAGGTATACGGAGGAACCAAATTCGGACAAAATGCAAAGGAATATAAGAAACTGTCATTCATGCCCTGCAGGGGTGAAAGGTATGCCCTCCTGGCGGTTTCGGATTTCGGTAGTCTTGCCGACTATTATAACGAAGAACTTCATCGGCTAGTAGAAGGGACACGGCTTGACAGTTTGACCGGGGCCTACACCCGCAATTATTATGAAACCGAGTTGAAGCAGACCCCGTTCGTCGGGGGTGTTGCACTGATAGATATTGACGATTTCAAGTTGTGCAATGACCTTTACGGACACGATGTGGGGGATCTTGCTCTGACCGAAACGGCAAAAGTGATTCGGAGCAATATAACGGCAAGGGATATTCTGATCCGGTACGGGGGCGATGAGCTTTTGCTTCTGCTGCCGAAAGCGACGCCGGAGCGAATGGAAAGCGTACTGGAGAAGATTCGGGCGGATGTCAGTGAAGTGATAAACGGCGGGCTCGAAGGAATACGCCTGAGTATCAGCGTTGGCGGCGTCATGATGGACAAGGGACCGATTCCTGATGCGGTATACCGTGCCGACCGTATCATGTACCTTGCCAAACGGCAGAAAAATACCGTCATGACGGACCGGAAAATTGAAAGCCATTCCGAAAGACAGCACAGCAGCGAAAAAGAACGACCGCAGGTGCTGATTGTGGACGATTCCTCGTTTAATCGCGAGCTTTTGCGGCGGATTCTCGGCGGGAGCTTCGATGTTCTGGAAGTGGACGGAGGCAAAGAAGGACTGCAGCTCCTGAAACGGTACGGAACGCAGATTTCCGTTGTGTTGCTGGATATTATCATGCCGGGAATGAACGGATTTGATGTGCTTGACGAAATGAACCGGGAGCATTGGCTGGATAATGTCCCCGTTATCATGATTTCGGCAGACGACTCGGACGCGAACATACGCCGCGCCTTTGATCTCGGTGTTACGGATTATATCTGCCGTCCGTTTGACTCCAAAGTCGTGGAAAGGCGAATTCGAAATACCATAACGCTGAACATAAAGCAAAGACGTATGCTGTCATTGCTTGCCAAGCAGAGCCGTGACAAGGAGAAAATCGGACGGATGATGGTGGATATTCTGAGCAATGCGGTCTGTTACGTAAACGGCGAGAGCGGGCGCCATATCCGCAACATGCAGCGCGTTACCGCCATTTTGTTGGAGCGTTTGCTCCTGAAAACCGACCGTTACTGCTTGTCTTTTCAGGATTGCGTCTTGATTTCAACGGCATCTGCCCTGCATGACATCGGCAAGGTGGGAATTGCTTTGTCCATTCTCAACAAACCGGGCGCACTTACGCCGGAAGAGTATGATGCGATGAAAAAGCACACGCTGATCGGCGAACAGATTCTGAAAAGCGGGGAACTCTCGGAATTTCGGGATGAGCCGTTGCTAAAGACTGCCGAGCAGATCTGTCGGTGGCATCACGAACGATATGACGGTAAGGGATATCCGGACGGACTTTCGGGCGAAGACATTCCGATTGCCGCACAGGTCGTTTCGGTTGCCGATGTGTTTGACGCGCTCGTGAGCAAGCGAAGCTATAAGCCGGAGCTTTCTGTTGAGAAAGCTTTGAGAATGATAGAAAACGGAGATTGCGGCAACTTCAATCCGATCCTGATGGAATGTCTGAAACAAGCGGCGGAGAAGTTGAAAACCGATGTGTATGAAAGCTGATGCTTTTTTGCTTTGCAATGTCAATAATGGTTTGACTGCGGCGGGCTGTTGCCTCCTCTCTGTGTAACGGCATTGCGGTATGTGAAGGGCGATTGGATATAGAGCAAAAAAGCAAACGCAAACGAGCATAAAAATTTTTCTGTTAGGACTTGACATATTTTATGATTCGCGATATAATCACTACGGCGGCAGGTCTGAATTTGTCAGATCATCGGCTATTTCGGGAAGACTGTTTGATTTTGAGCGAACAAAGAATGAAGATGCGTTTTGGAAAAAACCAAAGTGGAATTAACTGAATAGTTGGCAGACCCGTTGTGAGGCGGGGACGCAAAGCCTTGGAGACTTTGAAATCAAAGTTAGTCCGGTTGCAATACAAACTGCGAAGAAGTGCGCAGGTCGTGTTTTGCAATCGGACTTTTTGTTCGTGAACAAAGTAAAAAAAGACAACAACAGCATAGCAGGAAAGACCGGAAAGAAAAAAGGAAACGTATATACAAAGGGGGAGCTAAGGAGTGCAGAGAAGGGATATTTTTGAGGAGCTTGCGCGTTGCGTTGGATGTCATTACATCTCGGATCTGCGATCGCCCCCGTATAATTGCGATGCGAAAGAGGCCTTTCGCCGGCACTTTTGTCCGGAGGATTACTCCCTGAAAGAATTGGCGGCACTCTACCGCTACCTGTACAAAACGGAAAGGACTTTTGCATCGTATGCGGAAGTAAGAGAGGCATTTGGGTTGAAGATGGGAAATGCTCCCAAAATCGGAGGTGAGTTGTCGCCTTTGAATGAATGATGCTGAAAAAACTTCAAAACGAAGCCTTCTGTATTCTCAGAGAGCCGCGGATCGGGATTTTTTCAGCCATTTTACCGTGTCAGTGAGCGTTTCCTTTAATGAGCGCGGAGCATAGCCGAGATCCTTTGCTGCCGCTGTGCCGGAAAAAAGTGCATTGCTTTGAAGCACATGGACGGCATAAGGCGTGAAAAACAGCTTTTTCTTTCGCCGGATGCTGTCAAGTTCATAGAACGGCGCGATGATTTTCGCCAGCGCGACAGGGAGGTACGACACGGCTTTATTTATACCCGTACTGCGTCCGACGGTCTCGAGAATGTCACGGATCGTGGCATAGTGACCGGAGAGAATATAACACTTTCCGCGCACACCCTTTTCCACGCAGGCGATAATGCCTGCCGCAACATCCCGTACATCCACAAAGTCATAGCCGCCTCTGACGGCAATCGGCAGCTTTCCCGCAAGAAAGGACAAGAGCAGCTCCGTAATACTTCCTCCCGCCGTATCGCCCGGTCCGATGATGCCGGAGGGAAGCACAACGCTTGCGTCAAGAGAAGTTTTTGCCGCATCAAGAACTGCGTGTGTCGCCATCGCTTTACTTTTGGCGTAATCGCCGACGAGCCTGTCCGGATCAAACGCATCGGTCTCGGCGTCAATTTCGACGCCCTTCGGTCTTTCCGCAAGTGCGTGCACCGAACTGACATAAACCAACTTCCCGACTCCGTGAGAAATACAGGCGTTGATGATATTTTTCGTGCCGCCGACATTGACATGGTAAAGCTGCTCTCCCGGGTGGCTGGCGACTGAAACGATACCTGCGCAGTGTATCACGCAACTTTGTCCGTCCGCACCCTCAAGAAACGAATCCAGTGACGATGTATCACAGACATTGCCAACGCGAATGTGGATGCCGTCCGGCAGATCGGCGGTGAGCGGGTCATCTTTCATAACCAGAGCATAAATATCTGTGGCTTTGGCGAGAAGCAGCCCAACGACCGCCTTGCCGAGAAAGCCTGTTGCTCCTGTAACAAAATATTTTGTATACATTCTTTTAACCTCCTTTGCAAGATAAGTGTTGCATATCTTTCACATTTATAGTATAATAGAAATGCTTACAAATAGCAACCGTCAGCTTTGGGGAAACCGAAAGATATCCGACATGATGGCAGGCGGTGTTGTTTATCTTTGTAAATCTTTTGTGAAGGGAGTTTTTCGTATGAAAAAGACTGATGCACGCGTGCGCTACACGCAGAAGGTGCTGAAGGACAGCTTTTTGAAGTTGCTTGAAAAGAAGCCGGTCAACAAAATCACTGTCAAAGAGGTCTGCGAGCTTGCCGAGCTGAACCGCGCCACCTTTTACGCACATTATTCCGACTGCTTTGAGTTGCTTGAGAGCATAGAAAATGAAATTCTTGAGGGGTTTGAGGAGTCACTGAAATATATCCGTTCTCTGGATGTGACATCGCTGATGAGCGCAATCTATGAAATGATAGAGCGTAACGACAATGCCTGCTGTGTACTGGTATTTCACGGAGGCGACCATAAGATCCTCGGCAAAATGATAGACCTTGCGCGAGAAAAAAGCATCGACTATTGGCGCGGAGAGTTGAAGCGTGCCACCGAGGCAGAGCTGGATATGCTCTATATCCATCTTTCAAACGGGTTACTGCATGTTGTGGTGGACGGCTACGGCAAATACAGCCGCGAGGAGCTGTCAGGATTCATCAATAAAATTGTCGTAAGCACCCTGCGGCTGTTTCGGTAAGTAAAAAAGAGGTGTGTTTCATGAAGGGAAAAATGATACGGCTTGTCGCCGCATTTCTGGCGACAATATGCCTGTTTCTTTCAGGTTGTGCGGGGACCGATGCACCGGAAAAGCTGACGAAGAAGGAAACACTTGTGATCGGCAGCGATATTTATTCACCGTATTTTTATTTGGACGACAACGGAGACTTTGCCGGGATCGATGTGGAGATCGCCGGGGAAGCCTGTCGCAGGCTCGGAGTAACACCGGAATTCAGGCAGATCTCATGGCAGAATAAGGACGCTTACCTGAAAGACGGGGCTGTGGACTGCCTTTGGGGCTGCTTTTCCATGAATGGAAGAGAGGCCGATTACGCATGGGCGGGACCGTATCTGTACAGCAGGCAGGTGGTTGTGGTCAAGGCGTCAAGCGATATCCGCACGCTGAAGGATCTGAACGGAAAATATATCGCGGTACAGAATGCTTCCAAATCTGACGAACTGTTTTCAAACGACGCGGTAAACGGCGTTTCCGTTAAAAAGGTGTACAGTTTTGCCACGATGTCGAATGCGCTTGCCGCACTGAAAAAGGAATATGTAGACGCCTGTGCCGGGCACGAGACGGCCTGCCTTGATTATATCAACACCATCAGCGGAGAATATCGCATACTGGACGAGGCATTGCTGATCT
>CAKSLR010000043.1 GCA_934467435.1 uncultured Eubacteriales bacterium
CTGTAAAAACGGTTGATGGCGGTCTTGACCGCCTTTTCGTCTCGGTACTCCTTGCTGATCAGGGCGGAAAGCGGCTTATCGGTCTCCCGATTGGCGATCATACGGTCGGCTCTCTCTCTCTGCTCCACATATTCATCGGTCACGCGGCGGGCGCACTTGGCAATGGCAATGACCAGTTCGTAACGGTTGATCTTTCCCTTGGTCAGTTCGGCAATAGTCGGTTTAATCATCGTTTCTCTCCTGTATCTGTAAATATTTACGTATCACGCGGAATTATTCTTCGTCCTCGATCTCTTCCTCGGTCTCATCGAGTTCCGAGTCGTCAAGGCGGTTGGAAATCGTCTCTGCCTGAATGGCGGAAAGCAGCACATGCTCGCTGTCGGTAATAATCACGGCGCGGGTTCGTCTACCGCAGGTCACGTCAATCACCCTGCCGCTGTCTTTGGCATCCTGTACCAGGCGCTTGATCGGCGCGGAATCCGGGCTGGCAAGCGCCACAATCCGGTTGGCAGCGACCATATTCCCGAAACCGATGTTGATGAATTTCATGTTTTCCCTCTATTCTATATTCTGAATCTGTTCCCGGATCTTCTCCAGTTCGCCCTTCATGTCCACCACCAGGCGGGCAATGGCGGCATTTGCCGATTTGGAGCCGATGGTATTGGCCTCCCGGTTCATTTCCTGCATCAGAAAATCCAGTTTTCTGCCGGCAGGTTCGGGGGCACGGCAAATTTCATCAAACGCGCCGAGGTGGCTACGCAGGCGGGCAAGTTCCTCGTCAATCGCCATGCGGTCGGCAAAAATCGCGCACTCGGTCAGCAGCCTGCCCTCGTCCGGCACCACACCGGTGTCTCCCAGAATCTGACGCAACCGCCCTTCCAGCCGGTCGCGGTAACCCGTGATGTTCTTGCGGGAGAGCGCCTCCACTTCCGCCGCCGCGCAGCGGACGGCATCCAGTTTCACACGGATATCTTCTTCGGTGCGCCGCCCTTCCGCCTCCCGTGCGGCAACGTAATCGCGCACCGCCGCTCCGAGCACGGGCAACAGTTTCTCCCACACCGTATCGGCATCCTCATTTTTGCGGGTATAAGTAAACAAATCCCGGTTCTCCGCCACGCGCATCACACTGATGTCGTCCGGCAACGCGAGTGCATCCCGCAATTCCTGCAAAGCAGCGACATATGCCCGGGCAAGCCCGGTATCCACACGCACCTCCGCATCCTCGGTCGTGTGGCGATCCCATACTACCGAAACCTCTACCTTCGCGCGGGAAACGGCATTTTGCTGCACATAGGTCTTAATCCGTTCCTCCAGCACCGAAAGGGAGCGGGGCAGGCGCACCGTACAGTCAAAAAAGCGGCTGTTGACCGAACGCACTTCCACAATCATATCTTCTTCCGGGGACGAACAGACCCCTCTTCCGAACGCCGTCATGCTCTTGATCATGATACGTCGCCGTCCTTTTCGTTTTCTTCCCCCCGGCGGGAACGGATAACGCTGTGCAGTTCCGCAAGGAACGTATCCACGTCCTTAAATTCCCGGTAAACCGAGGCAAAGCGGACATAGGACACTTCATCCCGTGCGCGCAGCTTTTCCATCACGCGCTCCCCGATATCCTTGGTGGTAATCTCAGTCACCAGACCGTTGTTGAGTTCGGCAACGATCTCGGCACTCAGCGCGTCGGCGTCCACCGGGCGTTTCTGGCAGGCACGCAGAATGCCGCTTTGCAATTTTCTTTCATCAAAAAACTCCCGCCGCCCGTCTTTCTTAATCACAACGATCGGGGTGGAGTTGACAATTTCGTAAGTGGTAAAGCGTTTCCCGCAGGCAGGGCACTCCCGCCGGCGTTTAATGCTCGCCCCCTCGTTTGCCGGTCGGCTGTCCAGCACTCGGCTGTCCGGCGCACCGCAACATGGGCACTTCATAATGATCGATCCCCCTTGCATACCGCCGCCCGCAAGGGATGACGTACGCACATATATACACAGTGTAGTATAGCACATTCTTTTTCGCTTGTAAATATCTATTGGCAAAAAAAATCCGTTTTTTCACCTCCGGGGAAGTGAAAAAACGGACAAAGCGACAAAACAAATATCAACCGGGCAGCACTTCTTCCGCCACCTCTTCCGCACTGGACGGCAGTACACTGTTTCGGGAAAAGAGTTCCAGCAGGCGAAGTCCGTCTTCCCGGCAGCGTGCGATGTCACGCAAGGTGCAGGTTTCGGTGTTTTTTCCGGCAAACGTCCCCTGCACCCGCAAGGTGTAAAACTCCGTGCAGGGGGTGCCGAAAGCGGCGCGCTCTGCTCCGTTCTCCCGCAGCAGCAGGTAATGAACCTCTCCGCCCTCTACGTAAATGTGCGTTTCCTTTACGGTTTGTGCGGTTTTTTCTTTCGTGTTTGCGTTTTTCTGTTCTGTCAACATATCCAGTGTCCTATCTATTAGCGTATTCTCGGTATTTTCTCCGAAAACCGCGTATTAGTATAACACATTCCAGAAAAAATTGGAAGCGCATCAATTTTGCAATTCACGTTTCTATATTTGGATATAATATCCAAATTTTATTATTTTTCGGAAGACATTTTCCATTTTGTGTGTTCATTTTTTTGCGTATCCGCGTTTTATCGATATTTATTCTTAAAACTTTTTTCATTTTTTCGTTTTAGCACTGTATTCTCTCCGTTCATTTACTTTCATGTATGCACAAAATATTCATTTTCAAAGAATAATCAATCATTAAAGTTTCCGCATATCCTGTCAGTAAATCCACAAAAAACGGGAGGTTCCCCTATGCCCATGACAGACCGACAATGGGAAGCGCTCTTTGCCCCCGCGCCCCTTTCCCTACCGATTCCCCTTTCCTACCGGCATCTCGCCCGCATCGCCGCAGAGGATCACGCCGCACGCGCCGCTGCCTGCATTCAAAAAGCCGGCGAAAAGGAAGCCAGGCTCACCTACGCCCTGCGGCACATGACGGATGGCACGGCAAAGACCGATCTGCCCCGTATTACATACAACCCATCTGCCGCTTCTCTCCTGCCGTTCCCCGCCACCGTACCGGAAGCGAGATAAATCCTCTCTTTTCGCGGAATTCTCTTGACTTTTCCCGTACTTTGTGTAAAATAAGGTGGTAGTAAGAACGAAAGAGGAAATTTCCGATGAAATCAAAGAAAATCCGCGCCCTTGCGCTGTGCGCCATGTTCGCCGCCCTGGTCTTTGTCATGACCTACCTTTCCCTGCCCACCCCATTGGTCGGGAACATCAATCTGGGGGACGGCGCCATTCTGCTCGGCGCGTTTCTGCTCGGCGGCATTCCCGGCGCCATTGCCGGTGGCATCGGTGCCACGCTGTGTGACATTGTCAACGGTTATATCATTTATGCCCCCGCCACGCTGCTCATCAAGGCGGGCATGGCACTGATTGCTGCCGCACTTGCCGCGCTGCTGATTCGGCTGCGGGTCGGAAAACTGTTTGCCCTGCTGCTGGCATCGTTTGCGGCGGAGGCGTTCATGGTGCTCGGCTACTTCTTCTATGAGGCGGTTTGTCTCTCCTACGGGCTTGCCGCCGCCGCGAACATTCCCTTCAATGCCATTCAGGGCGGCTGCGGCATGGTACTTGCCGTTCTGCTTTACACGGTGCTTGAAAAATCCGGCATGGTGCGCGGAAAATAAAAACCGAAAAGAGAGGCGCCCGCCGGTACCGGCGGGCGCTTCTCTTTTCGGGAACGCCCAACGCAAAGAAAAACACGGCACAGCCGAATCGGCTGTGCCGTGTTTTATCATGGGATAGCGGAACTTCGCGTTACTCTACCATTGCCTCGTCCCACATCTCGGGTTTTTCGTAACCGAGCAGACGGACGGTCGTCGCCGCCACATTCGAAAGCCCGAAGGTACCTTTATCCTCTTTCACCGTATAATCCTTTTTCTCACGGTTATCGTAAATGATAAACGGTACCGGATTCAGCGTGTGGCTGGTTTTTGCCTTGAATTTGCCGTCTTTTCCGACCTTCGGTTCCTTTGTTTTTTTGTCGATCTCATACATCTCATCCGCATTACCATGGTCGGCGGTAATCAGTGCCACGCCGTGCAGGCGGTCCACCACCGCAAGAATCCGGGCAAGCTGCAGATCCAGTGCCTCCATCGAACATTCGGTCGCAAGGAAGTTACCGGTATGCCCCACCATATCTCCGTTTGGGAAGTTGACGCGCAGATACTTGTACTTTCCGCTCTCCAGACACGCAATCAGCCGGTCGGTGATTTCGGCGCACTTCATCCACGGGCGCTGCTCAAACGGCACCACGTCCGACGGAATCTCGATATACGTCTCCAGTTCTTCCGAGAATTTGCCGCTGCGGTTCCCGTTCCAGAAATAGGTGACATGTCCGAACTTCTGCGTTTCGGAAATGGCAAGTTCAGGAATCCCCGTCGCGCAGAGATACTCGCTCTGGGTGTTGGTAATCTCCGGCGGATTGACAAGGTAATGCTTCGGAATATGCAGGTCGCCGTCATATTCCAACATGCCGGCATAATAAACCTTCGGCACGCGGCGGCGGTCGAATTTGTCAAACTCCGCCCCGCCGTCAAAGGCGCGGGAAATCTCAATGGCGCGGTCTCCGCGGAAGTTGTAGAACACCACGCTGTCGCCGTCCTCAATGGTACCGACGGGAATGCCACATTCTCCGATCACGAAGGGGGGAAGATCCTGGTCAATCACATGCAGTTCATTGCGGTAGGTGCGCACGGCATCGGCAGCGCTCTCAAACTGCCGCCCCTCGCCCAGCACATGGGTCTGCCAGCCGCGTTCCACCATCGACCAGTCCGCCTCGTACCGGTCCATCGTGATTTTCATTCTGCCGCCGCCGGACGCAATCTTGACATCCATGCCGTCCGAGCGGAGCGTATCGAGGAATTCCTCAAACGGCAGGATATAGTCAAGCGCCGAAGTTTCCCCCACGTCACGGCCGTCAAGCAGAATGTGCAGCCGCACGCGCCGCACGCCCTCTGCCTTTGCCTCCGTCAGCATCGCCTTCAGGTGGTCGATGTGCGCATGCACGTTACCATCCGAAAACAGGCCGATAAAGTGCAGGGTCGTGCCATTCTCTTTCACATTGCTGATCAGGTTTTTCCACGTCTCGGACGTAAACATTTTCCCGCTCTCAATCGAATTGGAGACCAGTTTTGCCCCCTGCGCGAATACCTGCCCCGAACCGAGTGCATTATGCCCGACCTCGGAGTTCCCCATGTCATCATCGCTCGGCAGCCCCACTGCCGTGCCGTGTGCTTTCAGGTGAAGGGTCGGATAATTTGCCATCAGGTAATCCAGCGTCGGGGTATGGGCGGCGGCAACCGCGTTGGCGGCATTGTGCGGGGCCAGCCCCACACCGTCCATCACAACGGTGAGAAGCGGACCTTCCACCGGGGTGATCTTTCCGTATTTTTTGAGTGCCTCAACCATATTTTTCTTCCTCCTTAGTCCTTAAAATCAGATATCGGCATCCGCCAGATAGCGGTGACCGTTTTCGGCAATGAATTTTTTGCGTTCCTGCAACGCATCCCCCATCAGAACGTCAAACATCCGGCAGGTCTCCTCGGCATCCGCCGGCATGACGGCGACAAGGCGACGGCTGGCAGGGTTCATCGTGGTGCGGGACATCATATCCGGCTCGTTCTCGCCAAGACCTTTCGAGCGCTGAAGCGTATATTTGGTGTCGCCCAGTTCCGCAAGGATTTTTGCCTTTTCGGGTTCGTTATAGGCAAAATAGGTCGCGTCCTTGGTAGTGATTTCAAACAGCGGCGTTTCGGCGATAAAGACCCGTTCTTTGGCAAGCAACGTGGGCAGCAGCCGATAAAAGAGCGTCAGCAGCAGCGTGCGGATCTGGAACCCGTCCTCGTCCGCATCGGTACAGATAATAATTTTGTTCCACAGGAAATTGTTATAATCAAAGGGCGGCATATCGGTCTTGATTTTACCGTGCAACTCCACCCCGCACCCGATCACGCGGAGCAGATCGACAATGATCTTGCTCTCAAAAATGCGGGCATAATTGCTCTTCATGCAGTTCAGCGTTTTTCCGCGCACGGGAATGATCGCCTGGAACTCCGCATTCCGCGCCAGTTTACAGGAGGAAAGCGCCGAATCGCCCTCCACGATATAAAGTTCGCGGATATTCGGATCTTTGGAGTGACAGGGCACGAATTTTTCCACGCGGTTGGTCACATCCATGGAGGAGAGAATCTTGCCCTTCAGCTTGATGCTGTTGCTCTCCATCGCCTCCCGCGCGCGCTTGTTGAGCAATGCCTGTTTGCCGATCAGGTCGGCAACATCGGGGTTCTCGGTAAAATATATGCCGAGCTGCTGTTTCATATAGTCGGTCAGCGCCCTGCCGATGAACTCGTTGGTAATGGCGTCCTTGGTCTGGTTGGCGTAAGACGTTTCGGTGGAGGCGCTGTTGATGACCAGCACCAGGTTGGGGGCGATATCGCCAAAACCCACCTTTGCCTCGTTTTTATTGTATTTTCCCGCGCCCTGGAGGTATTTATCCACCGCAGCGGCAAACGCCGCCCGCACTGCCTTATCCGGCACGCCGCCGTGTACCAGGTAGCCCGAGTTGTGGTAATACTCCAGTTTCCCGTCATTCGGCGTATAGGTAAAGGCAATTTCTGCCCGCAACCGGTATTCGGGCTTATCTGCCCGATCACGCCCTCGCGTTTCCATTTTCCAGTACACCGGAGGGAACATGGCGACCCCCTCCGACAACTCGGCAATATAGCCGGCAATGCCGTCGGCGTAAAAATAAGTCTCTTCCGAAAAGCTGCCGTCCTCCCCTTCGCTGTGCAGCACGAACCGTACACCCGGATTCACAATCGCCTGCCGCCGCATGGTGGCAACGAAAAATTCATGCGGGATACGAATGTCGTTGAACACCTGAATATCCGGCTTCCAGAAAACGGTGGTGCCGCTGCGGCGGTCTTTTTTGGTCTGCGGTCGTTCCCGCAACTCGCTCACCGGTTCGCCGTGGGCGAAATCGATCTCACTCACCTTACCGTCCTTATAGGACGTTACGTGCATGAATTCCGAACTGTACTGCGTTGCGCAGGCGCCGAGACCGTTCAGACCGAGGGCATAATCATACGCCCCTTCCCCGCTGTTGTTTTTATATTTTCCGCCGGCGTACAGTTCACAGTAGATCAGTTCCCAGTTATAGCGCCCCTCTTTTTTGTTATAGCCGAGCGGAACGCCGCGCCCGCAGTCCTCCACACGGATGGAAAAATCGCGGTAGGTGGTGACCGTAATCACATCCCCATACCCGGCGCGCGCCTCATCCACCGCGTTGGCAAGAATCTCAATAAACGAATGCTGGCATCCTTCCAGCCCGTCCGAACCGAAGATTACGGCAGGGCGGCGCCGGACACGGTCCGCGCCTTTCAGGCTTTCGATACTGTCGTCATCGTACTGTTGCGTATTTCCGCTTTTTGCCATAAAGAACCTCCTCTCCCGTTTCTTTGCGGACTTGCGCCCGCCCTTTTCCAACATGATATTTTACCATATTCCCCTGCCCTTGTCAAGGCACGGCGCCAGAAAATCGTTTTTTCTTTTTTACTCTTGCAAGGAGCGGAAGAATTGTGCTATAATGGGAACGAATCGCAAAAAATACAAAGCAAAAGAGAGGATTTCTTCCATGCCAATTGTCTATCAGGCAGAAAACCGCATGTTTTTCCTTGACGGAAAAGGCTTTACCTACGCCTTCTACATCAACCCCGCCGATTATGCGGAACACCTGTATTTCGGCAAACCCATCGCCCATGACGATATTACCTACACCCGCGCAATCGGCGCCACCTCCTCTGCTGTCACCGCACCGGGAAAGGACGGTTCCGCCTGGAACTCCTACACGCACTTCCCCGCCGAGTTTTCCTTTTTCGGCAGCGGCGACTTCCGGGAGCCGACCGTACTTCTCGAAAACCCCGCCGGCGACCGCATGAGCGACCTGCTCTATGACGGTTATGAAATCCTCGAAGAAAAGCCCACCATCCCCGGCATGCCCTCCCTGCGTGGCGGCGAAACGTTGCTTCTTCACCTGCGCGACCGGGTCAGCGGGTTCCGTGCCGACCTGTATTATACCGTATATCCCGATGTCAGCGTCCTTTGCCGCCACATCGTGTATCGGAACGAAACCTCCGGCACCGTGCGCCTACGCCGCGCCTACTCCTTCTCCTGCGCGCTGCCGACCGGGGAATATGACATGACTTCCTTCTTCGGCGCCTGGGCGCGGGAGCGCACCCCCGAGCGAGTGCCCCTGCACCACGGGGTTGCATCGGTCGATTCCAAGCGGACAAGCAGTTCCCACGTTCTGAACCCGTTCATCACCGTCAGCGACCGTGCGGCAAGCGAAACCGCGGGGAACGTCTACGGTTTTTCCCTGGTCTATTCCTCTTCCTACGTTCTGAAGGCGGAGGTCACCTCATCCGGGGAAATACAGATCTGCGGCGGTATCAACGACTTTGATTTTTCCTGGAAACTGGAGGCGGGCGAAAGTTTTGCCACCCCGGAAGTGGTGATGGCATATTCCCCTGCCGGGTTCGGCGAAATGAGCCGCGCGTACCACGATGCCTTCCGTACCTACCTCATCCCCCGGCGCTACGTCATGGCGCGGCGCCCCGTGCTCATCAACAACTGGGAGGGTACCTACTTCTCCTTCGATAACGAAAAACTGATGGCAATTGTTGACGCCGCAGCAAAAACCGGCATTGACACATTTGTGCTGGACGACGGCTGGTTCGGCAAGCGGGATAACGACTGCTCGGGGCTCGGCGATTGGGTGGTCAACGAAAAGAAACTGGCGGGCGGTCTTTCCACCATCATCGACTACGTGCACGAGAGAGGTATGCAGTTCGGGCTTTGGTTTGAGCCGGAGATGGTGAGCGAGGATTCCGACCTTTACCGCGCCCACCCCGACTGGGCAATCGCCGTACCGGGCAGAGAACACGCCCGCTCGCGCCACCAGTTGGTTCTGGACATTACGCGCCCCGAGGTGCGGGATTACCTGGTAGACGCCGTCTCTCGCGTGCTGGACGAGCATCGCATCGAATACGTCAAATGGGACTGCAACCGCAACGTGGCGCAGGCATATTCCGCCGCGCTGCCCGCCGACCGGCAGAGCGAGTTTGCTCACCGTTACGCCCTTGGGCTGTATGACCTCTGCGAACGGATCGTCAACGGTCACCCCGACGTTTTGTTTGAAGGCTGCTCGGGCGGAGGCATGCGGTTTGACCCCGCCATGCTCGCCTACTTCCCGCAGATCTGGGCAAGTGACGACACCGATGCCGAGGAACGGGTACGCATTCAGTACGGCACGTCCTTTGCCTACCCGCTCTCTGCCATCAGCGCCCACGTTTCGGTCTGCCCGAACCACCAGACCGGGCGCACTACCCCCTTTGCCACCCGCTCCGACATCGCCCATCTCGGTCCGACGGGGTATGAACTGAATGCCGCGGCGCTGCCGCCCGAAGAACTGAGTGCGATGAAAGAGCAGATTCTTGCATACCGTGAAATGGCGGATCTTGTGCTGCAGGGAGATCTTTACCGCACCGACGACCCCTTCTGCTCCAATTACGCCGGATTTCTGCTGGTTTCCAAAGATAAGACCGAGGCCATTTTTACTGCCTACCGGCGCCTTGTGATTCCGGACGGCGAGACCAAGCGCTTCTTCCTGCAGGGGCTTGACCCTGCGCGGCGGTATGAGGTTCGGGAGATGAACGGCACCTTTGCCGGAAGCACGCTGATGAACGTCGGGATTCCCGTTCCCTTTGCCCATTGTGATTTTACCAGTTACGTTTACCATATCCGCGCCGTCTGACGATGGGAGCCCCCGACAGGCGAAAACACCATGAAAGGAAATCCGCCATGACGAACTATACCCTTCTTCCCCCGCAATATACCCTGCATGGGGTCACCTGTACGCTGCCGCAACAAGACGGCGCCTTTGCGGACGCGAACTTCCGCGTCACCCAGACAGAAACGACTCTGTGTGAAGGGCTTGTCCGACTGACCCGCACCTTTTGTAACCTCTCCCCCGCGCCGGTCGAATTCCAGTGTGCCCTGTTTGTCCGCACCGCCTTTTGCCCCAATCATTATGTCATCCCCTGCGTTTCCTACAACGGCAACCACTTCGGCGCGGACCGGGAGCCGAAAGACCTGACCTGCGAGGGAAAGCCGTGGGTGTTTTCCTATGAGCGGACCGGCATCCCCTCCTGCACGGTATCGGAAAATGCGGAGACGTTCTTTGCGCTGTTTGCCTCGGATGCGTCTGCGGCTTCTCTGGTTTCTTCCTGCACGCTGCTGAAAAACAGCGACGGTACCATGACTCACGGCATCCATTACCCGAATGTGGAGCGCCCGAAGTCCTATACCCGCAAAAACGCCTATACCGAGGCATATGAGCCGACCCTGTCTCTTGCCGCGGGTGAGAGCATTTCGTTCGACGCCTATCTGCTCACCGGCAAGCCCGCTTTCCGCAACTTTGCCGTTGCCCAGGCGGAGGATGCCGCCATGCGCCTCCTTCACCCTGCCCTGCCGCCCGTGCGGGACTATGAGCCGCTGCGCCGTGCCTCCCTCTCGTTCATCGACACCCTGACATCGGTACGGGAGGACGGCAAACTGCTTGCCATCGGCGCAGGCTTTAACGAAGAGGGGAAGGTGGTGCACTATCCGCGCTACGAAATCGGTTGGTGCGGGCAGAACGCGCTGTTTGCCCGTCTTCTCATGGAAGAGTGCGCCCGTACGGGAGACCGGCACCTCCTCGCCACTGCCACCGAAATTCTTGACACCTGGATGCATGCGTTCCGCGAAAACGGACTCATGTACGTGTATTACGAAGAGATCGGCAAGGCGCACGCCATTGCCGATACCTGCAACCTCGGCTATGCCGGTGCGGAACTGCTGCGCTGCTACCGTGCGGCGAAAGCGCTCGGGGTCGAGCGCCCCCTGTGGCGGGAAAAGGCGCTCGGCATTGCCGATTTCATGCTGGTGCACGAATCGCCCGTCTACGGGTTCGGCAAAGCGTGGGAGGTAGAGAGCGGCAACCTGATTGACGAACGCGGCACCGTGGGGGCATTTATCATTCCCGCGCTGCTGGAAGCGTATGCCGAAACGGGAAAGGACACCTACCTTGCCGCAGCCCGTCGCTCCTATGCTTTCTATCTGGACCGCGACCTCGATCATTTTGTCTGCACGGCAGGGGCGCTGGATTCCGATTGCGTGGATAAAGAAACCTCCTTTGCCATGCTGGTGGCGGGGC
>CAKSLR010000044.1 GCA_934467435.1 uncultured Eubacteriales bacterium
TCATTGTTTCAGTCAATTTGCGGACGCGTTGCAGAATTCTTCGTAATCGACACGACCCACCAGCAGTCTCTGGACCCATACGAAGTCCTTGGCATCGATCACACCGTCTTTGTTGACATCTGCTTCTGCCACATACTTGCCATCGTTCAAAGCACCAAGAATGATTGCCTTGAGGGCGGCTGCGTCAACATCGGTCACGCGGGTATCACCCGTGATGTCGCCAAGACGATATACGTTCACTTTCGTCTCAATCTTCTTGAAGTTGTAGCCGTTGTAGTTGCCATATGCTACCGTAGAGAGCTTCACAGGTGCAGCCTTTTCCGTTGCATCGTGGCTAGCCTTTACAGTCGCATAAGCACCGTTATTCACGGAAACGACCTGAACTTCACCGAAATCAAAACCAGTGGTGTAGAATACATCGGCAGCAGCAGGAATCATATTGCTGCGGACATCGAAGTACAGGGTTACAAAGGTCTGCTCGCCCTTCAGGGTTACGTTCTTCTGTTCACCCTTCGTGGTGTTTTCGGCATACGCATAAACCGTAACGATTTCTTCCGTGCCGGTACCATTATCGCTGTGGGCAACCACATCATCGGTACCAAACACATCCGTCACGCCTTTGACACCTGCAAACTTCAGGTACTGACCATTGTACTTCACTTCCATCAGGACACTGTACAGGTCATAAGAAGCGGAGGACATCTTGATGGTCAGAGCGATTCTGCCGCTGTTGACCACATGGACATCTTTATCCAAGGCGTTGGCAGCGGTCATCGAGAAGAAGACATCGCAAGCCTTAATGGTTTCTTTCCAAGCTGCCGTCTTGTCGGTCGTAGCTTCGGTTTTCGCTTCATTAGCCGCATACGACTTGCAGACAGAGCACTTGTAGAGGCGCCAACCATTGGCAGTCAAAGTAGGAGCCTGGAACTCGCCGGCACCGGAGGTGCAAGCCACAAAGTTATGATCGCCGTAGCCTTCATCCGACAACTCGGTCACGTTGTACATCTGGCAACGGTCGCAAGCGTCAATCTTATAGGCATACTGGATGCAGGTAGCGGGAACGGTCTTCAGCGTACGACCCTTCTCGGTAAGAGCCAGGTGAACGGGCTGAACTTTCTTTGCTTCCTTTGCCGCACCGGTCTCGGTAGTGATGCAGTTCGGGCAGCCCGGACGGTAGCAGTAACGCTCTTCTTCGGGAACCAGCTTCAGAAGATCGCACTGTGCAGAGAAGGTCGTGCCATCCTGCTTCAGGTGACCAAGAGCAGCGGTTTCATCTTTCTTCGTTTCAAAGCCGCCGGGGCAGTTTGCATTGGAGCAGGAAACGGTGGTGTAACCGTCTGCGGTGCAGGTAGGAGCCGTAACCGTCTCAGAGAAGTTGTGACCGGTTGCTTCCACATACTCTTCGGCGTACAGATCCAGTTTGCACATGGTGCAACGATACGTCTTATAACCAAAGACTACGCAGTTTGCCGTTCTGGTGTCATACTCTGCATAACTGTGAGCCAACTGAGGCAGAACCGTAATGGCAAGCTTCTCGCCGCAAACGGTACAAGTACCGCCCTCGGTGTTACCGGGTGCCTGGCAGGTAGCTGCTTTTGCGGGAGTATCCCACGTGTGGGCAACGAGATCAAGGTAGGTGACAAGCGTCTTGCCTTCGCTTGCCAGTTGCGCAACGAGATCTGCATAAGACGAATCCGTCTCACCTTTATCGCCGCAGTTCAGGCAAGTGTAGCCTTCGGTATTCCCCTTGACCACGCAGGTAGATGCCTTGGCATCCAGTTTCACAATCTTGTGACCCAGTTTTTCAATCGTCACTTTGCCGACATAGGTGTTGCAATCCAAGCAATGCTTCGACTCGGTGTAACCATCGGCAATACAGGTCGCAGCCAGAGCGGGATAAATCTTATCCGATCCGTCGGGGTTCTTTTCAAAGTTGTGAGCACCGTCATCGGTATAGAGTGCAAGCAGAGCGCCGCAACCGTGAGCGGTCTCATCGCAGAGATACTGGTCATAACCGCGCTGACCAATCGCACAGTTCTTGTCAATGTGAATCACTTCATCCGTGCCGGGTTTGCACTTCTTCGTCACGGTCGGGCCGAGGTGAGCCGCATCCACAAAGCCGTGGTGGTAAATATTGTTGACATCGTACGGAATCGAGCCCTTCTGGGCGGTTGCCGTACAACCGGTGTGCGTACAACGGACTACATAGTAGCCGGGAGTTTCCTTATCCGCGCAATTCGGATAGTGGGGAGTTGCATCACCGGACTTGATGGCAGCAGCCAGATCAAAGTCTGCTTTGTCAAAGGAGTGACCGGTAGCAGGGATCAGGATGTTGTAAATCGCAGTTTCATGGAACTTACAACGATAAGACTGCGTGCCCTTGTTGGTGCAGGTCGGGAGCGTCTCAGCAACCAGCTCATACACATGGTTGTTGGGATCAAATTCCCCGGTCTCGGAGCCGGCAATGATGGTCGGTGCCTGATGGCATTCTGCTTCACGGGCGCAGTAAGTTTCCTCGTGCGCCTTGGAATTACAGGTAGCTGCTACCTTTCTCGTTGCCCAAGCATGGCCGAGCGCGTTGATGGTAACCTTGCCGATTTCCGTTGCGCCGCACGCATCGCAGGAGAAGTATCTCGTCCAGCCGTTCGCGGTGCAGGTAGGAGCCTGCGCTTCGGTATAATGTCTTGCGCTTTCGGGGTGACCGGTTGCGGGAGCGCCGCCCTCTTTCTCGATGGCAACATAGTAGTTGGTCTCGGGATTGGCAGTCTTCCATGCGGTTACAGTCGTCTCCGCATTGGCGGTCTTCCAGGTGTTGATGTATTCTGCCTTCCAGTCAGCTTCGACCTTACCCTCTTTTTCCGCTTCGGTCAGTGCAGCCCAAGCAGCATCCGCCGCTTCTTTCGCCGCAGCCTCTACTGCCGCCTTGGCAGCCGCGTTCCAGTTGGCTTCGGTGCAGGAGCACTTCACCCAGTAATGCTCGCCCAGCGTGCAGGTAGCGTCTTTTCTTGTTGCTGCCAGTTCGGTATCCGCCTCGCCGTTTTCCATCGTGTGGTCTTTCACATACTTGATTGCCGTCTGGTGACCGGTAGGAGCGATCTTACCGTCCAGAGCAACATCATATGTAACGCCACCCATGGTGACCTTGCCGTTTTCCGGTGCCAGCACGAGACCGCACTGGGTACAACCATGCCAGTAGAAACCGTATTCGGTGCAGGTCGGAGCGGTGAACTTCTCTACGATAGAGGAGAGCCCGTTGCGGGAGTTATAGTGGTGCTGCAGAGAAGAATTCTCGATGACTTCGGTGCAGTCGGTCTTGCCGCAGATCACGCAGGTATAGGTTTCAACGGCATCGGTATCGCAGGTCGCGGGAGTCACCTTCACGGTAGAAGGATCCTTCGTGTGAGCGGCTTTGATGGTAACCTGGATATCCTTATTGCAGAGGTTGCAATGATACCACTGATAACCGTCTTCGGTGCAGGTAGCTGCCTTGTAGGAGCCTTCTGCCACCAGTTTCTCGCACTGTGCGTTCGGGTGACCGAGCGCGGGTACGAGTTTATTATCGCCTTCCGCTACTTTGCCGCAGTCCTTGCAGATATGGAACTTCGTACCATCTGCAATGTCGGTAGCAGAACCGTAACCGTCTGCTTCGCAAGTCGGAGCCTTTGCGGTTACTTCAACGGTGTACTGATGACCGTACGCCTTAATCATAACGGAGACCACATCGCCGCAGACCGTGCACTTATAGTCCATCGAGCCCGTGGTCGAGCAGGTCGGAGCCTTCAGCGTGTCGTACTGGGGCTTGTAGTTATGACCCGGAGCGACAACGTCACCGATCGTTTCGGAGACGCCGCAACGCTTACAAACACGGATCTTTTTGCCGTCTTTTACGCAGGTCTCGTCGTGGGATTCTTTCCAATCATGACCAAGAGCGCCGTCAACTTTAATGCTGACGCCGTAAGCCGCCTGCATCTGCTCTTTGGTCTGGGGACCCGTTACTTTCTTGACCTGACCGCAGACTGCGCACGTCAAAGTAGCCGTTGCCGGAGTGGTGCAGGTTGCATCCTCCATTACCGGAGTTTCTTTCGTGTAGTCGCATCTGCCTCTTGCAGGCACAAAGTCTTCGGCGAAATGCTTATAGCAGTTTTCGCACTCGTAAACCGTGTACCCCCATTCATCGCAGTAGGTCTGCTCGTGCTTTTCGATGAACTTCCACTTGCTCTTATCGGAGTGCGTACATTCCGGCGCTGCGAAAGCCGGCAGGGCGCACACACTGACGATTGTTACAAGTGCAAGAACCAAAGACAAGCACTTCAACATGGTGTGTTTCATTTTTTCCCTCCAAAAAAATAAAATGATGTTCGTGGTGCAGAGGCACCTCTCGCGTTGACAACAAGAGATACTTCTACCCTGATCATGGCAAATTATATCACGTACCTTATAATTTGTCAAGGCGTTTTCCGTATTTTTTTCAATTTTTGTTCCACCCGCAACCGTTTTTTTATTTTTCTGCCGCGTTTTCCAGTTCCGGGCATGATTTTTTCGCGGTTTTCCAAATCTGTGACAAAAAGGGAAGTTTTTCTTTTTGCCGATGCGGGGCGGGGTTGGCATCTGCCCGCCCGCAAAGGCGGGGAATGCCAAAAACGGGGCAAGCGACCGCCGGCGCACGCGTGCGCCGGCGGTCGGGGGAAGTGCGAGGATTACGCGCCGATCTCGAAGAGTTGCTTATCGTAATCATTCCAGTGCGGCGCCTTCTGATACAGGGCGACGCCATACACATAAATGCGCGGGACCGAGGCGTTTTCAAACACATTATAAGAGACTTCCTCCGCAGGCTGGAACTGCACGAGTTCCGGCAGATCGGCGGTGGCGGTCACCTTTTTGTAAATGGTCATGGTATCGAGCCCGGTGCAGGAAACGAAGCTGGCGGCGCCGAGGGTTTTCAGGGCGGAGCCGTCCTTTTCATTCCCGAAGGCGATGTTCGCAAGCTTGCCGCAGAAGGCGAAACAGAGTTCCCCGACTTCCTCAAGGGTTGCGGGCAGGGTCAGATTTTTGACCGACGACATATAGAACGCCCCTTTGCCCAGCATTTTCAGTGCGCCGTTTGCGGGAAGGGTGAAGCGCAACTCATCGGAGAAGCGGGTGTTCAGCGCGCCGGAGGTGTAGGTACCCATGTAGGCAAACGCCATTTCCCCGATCTCGACGAGCGAGGCGGGCAGGTACACCTCTTTGAGCGAAGAAGAATAGATGGTGTTGCCCGTGGCGCTGTCCCGTGCGGTGTAGGGGTAGCAGGTAGCGCGCGGAATGACCGTGACGCCCTCTTCAAAGCGTATGATCTCAAGGGCGCTGTTGCTATAGAACACGGCGATGCCGAGTCCTGCGCCCACGCTGCCGGGGACGGTAACTTCCTTCAGATTGCTCATGCTGGCGAAGGCGTAATCACCGATCTTCGTCACGGTGGCGGGGATCTTCACGACCTCCGGCGCGGTACGGTAGTAAGCGTACATCCCGATGGCGGTGATTTCGCCCGTCAGGGCAAATTCCGCGGTATCCTCGAGGTAGGCGAACGCAAAATCGGGAATGGCGGTGAGGGTACCGGTGACGGTGAGTTTTTTCAGCGTGGCGGGAGCGGCGCCGGCATTATCGGCGCTGTAATCCATACTGCCGTCGGCATTCTTGCTGCCGCGGATGGTACCGCCGAAAATATAGAGCATATACGTGTTTTCCGTGGCGGAACCGCCGATGAAGGGCACGCTGAGATGCTCCAGCGCGGCAGCCTCGGCAAACGCGCCGGCGCCGATGGTTTTCACCGATGCGGGCACGACGACTTCCTTCACGCCGCTGCGGAAGAAGGCGCCGGAGGCGATTTCCGTTACGCTGTCAGGAAATGCGATGGTAGTCTTTTGCCGCGGCACGACGAGCAGGCGGCGCAGCGACTTATCGTAGAGGCAGCCGTCAAAGGCGGCATAGGCGCGGTTATCCGCCTCAATCTCCAGCGACCGGAGCGATTCGCAGCGGTTGAAGGCGCCTTCCCCGATTGCGGTTACGGTGGCGGGGATTTTCAGCGTTTCGATGGCGGTGTAGGCAAACGCGCCGGCGCCGATGTAACGCACCGACGGGATGCCCGTGACGGTCTTCAGACCCGTGCAGCCGTAGAAGGCGTTATCCTCGATCCGGCGCTGTTCGGACGCCAGGTTCAGAGTATGCAGCGAGGCGGGCACGAACACGCCGGTGGAGCCGTTTGCCGTGCCGGTGGGCGCGCCGAAGAAATAGGCAAGGTACGGATTGCCGGCGGGCAGCGTATCGATGGTCAGTTCTTCGAGCGCTCTCATGCCGGCAAGGGCGCCCGCTTCCAGCGTGATGCCGCGCAGATCCAGCGTTTTCAGGGTATCGTTGCCGTAGAACGCATTGGCGGCAATCGTGGTGACGCCGCCCGGCAGGGTGACGGTGCTTTCCCCTTTCTCGCCGGGGACATATTTGAGCAGGGTGGTGCCGAACTCGCCGTAGAGGTTGCCGGCAACGACCTTATACTTCCGGTTCCCGCCGCTGATCTCCACGGTGGAAGAGCAGCCGGTGAGGGCGCCGTTCCCGAGTTCCTCAAGGGCGCGCGGGATATGGAACGCCGCAAGGGAGGTACAGTCGGAGAACGCATATTCCCCGATGGAGAGGATTTTGTCGCCGAGTTCCAGCGTGGTCAGCGCGCCGCAGCCGGAGAAGGCGTAGGCGCCGATGGCGGTGACGTCCGGCGAGATGGTGATCTCCTCCAGCATGCCGCACCCGAGGAACGTGCCGTCCGCGATCTCGGCAAGCGAAGCGACCGTGCCGAAGGACACGAGACGCTCGCAGCGCGAGAAGGCATAGGCGCCGACCGAGGTGCAGCTTGCGGTCAGGTTGACCGACTGCAGCTTGACGCAGCCGGAGAAGGCGCTGGTGCCTACGGTTTTGATCCTGTCGGGCAGTTTGACGGTGAGCAGCGACGCACAGCCTTTGAACGCATGGGCGCCGATGGCGGTAACCGCCTTTCCTTCCCACTTGGCGGGCACGATCACGTGGGTGCCTGCCCCCGTATAGGAGAGCACGGTACCGTCCGCGATGGTGAGCCCGGCGCTGTACAGATCGCCGTACAGATAGAGGTCATCCTTCACGGGGGCGGAGAAATCGTAACGTTTCGCAAGCCCTTCCCCCTCGTACCAGTTGCAGAGATATTCTTCCCCGACGGAGAGCGCGGTGAGCGCCTCTCCTTCCCGGACGACGGTGCGGGCAACGAGTTTTCCGTCTACATACCCGTAGACGTTCCGATACCCTTCGGCGGCGCGCCAGACGGCATAGAGCGTCATGCTCTCCGCAGGCGACTCACTGAAGCGGAAGGGCGCGGTCCCCTCGGAGTCGGTGAACCAACCGGCGAAAGAGTAGCCCTCTCTTGTCGGGTCTTCGGGCGCCGGAAGGAGTTCCCCGCGCTTGACCGCAACCGGCGCGATGGCGGCACCGCCGCAGGTATCAAACCGGATGAGGACGTAGTTATGGGGCACCCAAAGGGCGTAGAACGTGGTATTTTCTTCGATTTTACCGAAGGCGGCGGGCGTTGTGCACGCCGCATCGGTAAACCAGCCGCCGAAATCGTAATCGGTGCGGGTGGGGGCGGTCGGCTCTTCGACGATCTCCCCTTCTTCGATGGTGGAGGTCACCACCTCGCTGCCGTCACGGTAATCAAAGGTTACGGTGACGGTCTTTACCTCGGGTTCCGGGGTGGGGGTGGGATTACAGCTGCAGGAAGAGAAAAGCAGCAGCGCGGCGCAAAGCAGCGCGAGCGCCAGGGCAAGCCAATGGGTCTTACGCATGATGTTCTCCTCCTTTCTTCTTTTTCAGGATGACGGCAACCAGGAGAGCCAGTGCCACAAGCCCGACCGGCACCAGGACAAGAATCGGTGCCACGGTGGGTTCTGCCGGCTCTTCGGCGGGAGACATCCCGTACTCCCCGGCGCGGATTTCCAGGTTGGACTGCGACACACCCTTTTCCAGATTGGCAATGATTTCTGCCGCACGCAGCAGTTTATCGCGGTTGGTGATGAAGGTCTTCTGCCCTTCGTCGGTGGCGTTATACACGCGCAGGAGGTAGCGGACGGTCTCCGCATCCTTCAGCGTGACGGTCTCGGGCAGGCGGTCGATCATACGGATGAGGTATTCGGTACTGTTGGTCATCGAAATCTCGTCCGAATAGGTGACCGAGCCGACATAGCGTTGCCACATATGGCTGTCGTAACGCACGCCGTTTTTCGGCACGATGACGGTCAGTTCGACCGGTTTTTCCCCTTCGCCGGGGATCAGGGTGATGAAGTTGTTATACGTCCAGCCGTCGGGCGACGCATCCGACTGGCGGCTTTCGATGATCGGCGCCTCTACCGAGAGGAAGCAGATCTCCGTCAGCCCGGTGCAGCCGTAGAATGCGGAGGAACCGAGGTTGGTGACGGTACGGGCAACCACGACCTTTTTGAGGTAGGGGTTGGTGGCAAACGCACCTTCTTCGATGCGCAGCGTACCCTCAAGCACCGTGTAGGATTCGCCCCGGATGCCGGAGGCATAAGCGACGAGTTCATAGTAAGTTGCCATTTCGGGATTGCCGTTTTCATCAACGGTTCCGCCCTCAAGCGGTTTCCGGAAGCGGCGGTAAACGGCGCCGGCTTCATCGGCGAAGAAACGCTCGCAGGCGCTGTCCACCGTGACCTCGGCAATACGGGCGATGTTCTCGTCCTCCGAGTTATAGGGTTTTGTCAGCAGGGCGCCGGGCGCCAGTTCGACAAGCGATGCCGGGAAATGCAGGGCGCTGACGCGCGTGCCGTAGAAGGCTTCGGTGCCGAGTTTTTCGAGCGCCGGGAACGAAATTTCCGCAAAGGACGACGCACGCGCGAACGCATACGCGCCGATTTCACGGCAGGCGGGGAGCGAAAGCCCCGTGATGGCGGCGTTGCGGAAGAACGCGCCCTCACCGATCACTTCCACCTTGGGCAGCGACACCGCGGCAAGCGCTGTGGTATCGGCAAAGGCATAGCGACCGATGGTTTTTACCTCGGGGAGCGACAGCCGCTCCGCCGCGATGCCGTAGAAGGCGAAATCGCCGATCTCGGCAAGGTGATCGGCCCGGAGGTTGACAAGCCCCGAGCGGACAAAGGCGTACGCGCCGACCGTATGAATACCGGAGAGGTTCACATCGGCAAGGGCGGTGGCGCCGAAGAAGGCGTAATCCCCTGCCTTTTCTACCGAGGCGGGAATCCCGAGCGACTTCAGGGCGGTGGCGCCGTAGAAGGCATATGCCGGGATTTCGGTCAGCGATGCGGGGAGGGTTACCTCCTCGATGCCGACACACTCGGCAAAGCAGCCCTCACCCAGCGTGGTCACGGAGGCGGGCAGGCGCAGGTCGGAAAGCGCATCGCATCCGCGGAAGGCGAATTTGCCGATGGCGGTCAGACCGTCGCCCATGCGGAGATCGGTCAGCCGTTTGCAGTAAGCAAACGCCCCTTCGGGAATTTCGGTCAGCGTGCCCGGGAGCACAAGCGTCTCGATGCCGTAGTTGCTGATGAAGGCGCTGCCGCCGAGTTTTTCCAGCCCTTCCGGCAGGGTCAGGGTGCCCCACGCAAGGCGGGCGCAACCGGCAAATGCCGACTCCCCGATCACGCGGACGGAGGCGGGCAGGCGGAAAGAACTGAAATACGAACAGCGGTAGAAGGCGCGGTCCCCGATCTCCCGCAGGGAGGCACCGACCGCAACGGCGATCACGGAAGAAGAGGAGAACGCCCCGTTCCCGATGATTTCGGTACGGTTCAGGTTGACCGACTGGAGCCCCAGGGCACCGGAGAAGGCGTTCGCGCCGACCTCCCGTACCGTTTCGGGCAGGGTGTAATCGGAGATCACGCTGCCGTTCGGCACCATGACCAGTTTCTCCATGTCTCTTGTGTAAAGGATGCCGCTCTGCACGGTCAGATATTTACTGCCCGGCTCGATGGCAAAGGCGCTGACCTCGGTCGTTCCGTAGAAGGGGGAAAGACCGATTTCATCGACTTTGGCTTCCGCACTGAACGTGATGGATTCCACGCCCGTGCAGCCGCCGAAGGCATAATCGCCGATCGAAACGCAGCCGGCGGGGATGTAGATGGTGGGCAGGCTGACACAGCTGCCGAAGGCATAGTCCCCGATATACTTGACCGACCCCTCAAAGACGAGGTTGGTCAGCGACGTGCAGCCGTTGAAGGCGGCGTAACCGATTTCGGTCATATCGCCGCGCAGCACTACGCTGTTCAGACGGGAACACCCGAGGAATGCCTGCCGCCCGACCGAAGTGCCGGAAAGTTCCAGTTTCTGGAGCGATGTACAGTAGGCAAAGCAGTAGTTGGGGATGTTGTTCCCGGGGGATGTCACGAGCGTGGTGAGCGAGGAACAGCTGTTGAAGGCATATTCGCCGAGCTGACCGACGCGGCTGACATCCACCTCCGTCAGGGAGGTGCAGAACGAGAACGCATTCTCGCAGATGGTGTAGCAGTTCGAAAGATCCACGGCGCGCAGGGATTTATCGCCGTAGAAGGCGAGGCGGGCAATGGTGTTGACCGAGCCGGTGTTGATGGTCTCAAGCGACTCCATATGACCGAACGCCCATTCGTCGATCTTCTTACAGGTCGACGGCAGCACAATCTCCTTCAGGTTCTCGCATCCGTAGAAGGCGGCGTACTGGATTTCCTCCACGCCCTCGGGAATGATGACCTTGGTGATGTACTTATTGTTCAGGAACGCAAGGCGGTAGATGGTGGTGATGCCCTTTTCGGCAGGAATCTCGACCACGCCGTTCTCGTCCCCGCGGCCGGTGTAGGATTTCAGGTAGATACTCTCGATCTCAAATTCCTCCGCCACCTGCACGCGACAGGTCGCCGAAAAGAGTTTTCCGCTTGCCGAAACGGTCACGTTCGCCCTGCCGGACTCCTTGGCGTACACCGTGCAGTGCAGCGGGTTATCGGGGTCCGGGGTGATGGTGACGTAGGAGGAAACGGTTCTCCAGGTCAGCGTCGGCGTTTCGGTGAGGTTATAGGG
>CAKSLR010000045.1 GCA_934467435.1 uncultured Eubacteriales bacterium
AGCATATCCTTGGCCTTGACAGCGGCTTCGGCAAAAATCAGCCGGTCGATGTCGTGGTCCGCCCGGAAGATGTAGACGTTGTCGCCCCCGAAAAGGGCATGTTGCGCGGCGTGGTCTCCTCGGTCACCTTCAAAGGGGTGCATTATGAGATCATTGTCGATATCCGCGGCTTCAAGTGGATGATTCAGACCACCGATTACGTGGCGGAAAATCAGGAGATCGGGCTTTCACTGGATCCCGATGCCATCCACATCATGCACAAGTCGGAATTCTCCGGGCAGTTTGGCGATTACAGTTCTTTCAGTGATGAAATGGACGAAATCTCCAACCCCGATGCTACCCCCGATGAAGAAGCGGCGGTGTGACCGCCCCACAACCGAATAAAAGAAGGAAGGCTCACTGAGCCGATTGGTGATCGCAAAAAGAAATGAACAAAAAGCGTTCGTTTTTGCGCGTGGCGGCAGCATATCCGCACATGGTGTGGAGCCTGCTGTTTATCGTTGCGCCTTTGGTTTTTGTTTTGTATTACGCCCTCAGTACGGAGGACGCAAACGGCAATTTTCATTTTTCCTTTGCCAACATTGCCGCGCTCGGCGGGGAAAATTACCTGCCGGTATTCCTCCGTTCCATCTGCTTTGCCGTGGTGGCAACCGTCATTTGCCTGATTCTTGCCTACCCGCTGGCATACGCGCTTTCCCGTTTCCGCGTTTCGTCCCAACGGATGCTGATTATGCTGGTCATGCTGCCGATGTGGATGAATCTTCTTATCCGCACCTATTCCTGGATGAACATTCTCGAAACCAACGGTATCATCAACAATTTTCTGACCTCGCTCGGTCTGCCGCGCGCCGAATTGCTCGGCAACAGCGCCGCGGTGGTACTGGGCATGGTGTATAATTTCCTGCCCTACATGGTTCTGCCCATTTATACGGTAATGAGCAAGATCGACCGCCGGTATCTGGAGGCTGCCGCCGACCTCGGTTGCAACAATGCCGAAACGATGCTGCGCGTGATTCTGCCCCTCTCTGCCTCCGGCATTGTGTCGGGTGTGACCATGGTGTTCGTTCCGTCGGTCAGTACCTTTTACATCTCGCAGAAAATGGGCAACGGCCGCTTTGAGATGATCGGCGATACCATTGAGAGACAGTTCATGTCCAACTATGACTACCACATGGGTGCAACCCTTTCGCTTGTGCTGATGGTGCTGATTATCATTTGTCTTGCCGTCATGAACCGTTTCGGTGATGATGAGAGGGAGGTGCTGGTATGAAAACCGTCTCCCGCATTTATACAGCACTGATTCTTTTGTTTCTTTACGCGCCGCTTTTCATCATGGTGCTGTTCTCTTTTAACGAGGCAAACAGCCTTTCGCATTTCACCGGCTTTTCCCTTCACTGGTATGAGCAGTTGTTTCAGAGCGAAGAAGTGGTGGATGCCCTGAAAAACACCCTGATTCTTGCCGTTCTCTCTGCCCTGCTCTCCACCGTGATCGGCACCGCCGCCGCAGTGGGGATTGAGAAAATGCGCTCCCGTTGGCTGAAGGCAACGGTGAACGCCGTTTCCAATATGCCGATGATGAACCCCGATATCGTTACCGGTATTTCCATGGCGCTGCTCTTCGCCTTTGCGATGAAACTTTTCGGCATGGAAAGCATTTTCGGCTTTTTTACCGTTCTGATTGCGCACACCACCTTCAATCTGCCCTATGTCATTCTTTCGGTCGTTCCGAAAATCCGGCAGATGGATCGCTTTTTGCCGGAGGCGGCGCTGGACCTCGGCTGTACGCCCCTGCAATCCTTCTTCAAGGTGGAACTTCCCTTTATCATGCCGGGGGTGCTGAGCGGGCTTGTCATGGCATTTACCCTGTCGCTTGACGACTTTGTCATCAGTTATTTCAACACCGAAGGCGACTTTCAGACCCTGCCGATTTACATTTTCGGCATGACGAAACGTACCGTAACGCCGGATATCTACTCGCTTTCCACCATCCTGTTTGTCAGTGTGCTGCTGCTGCTGATTCTTTCCAACATCATGCAGGGGCGCTCGGAACGGAAGGCGGCGCTCTATGGCTCCCGCCGGCAGAAAAAAGCGGAAGGAGGGCAGGCAAAATGAAAAAGAAGTTACTTCCCCTTTTGCTGATTCTCGCATTTCTTCTGCCCACACTGACCTCCTGCTCGCTCATCTCCCCCAAAAAGAAACTCTACGTCTACAACTGGGGCGAATACATGTCGCTCGGGGATGAGGGCTCCATTCATACGAACCACGCATTTGAAGAGTGGTATTACAAGACCTACGGAGAAGAGATTGAAGTGGTGTATTCGGTCTTTTCGTCCAACGAGGAAATGTACGCCAAAATGCGAAACGGTTCCTCAAAGATTGATGTCATTTTTCCGTCGGAATATATGGTGGAACGTCTGATTTCCGAGGATATGATCCGACCGCTGGACTTCACCGAGATTCCTGCCTACGCTTCTTCGATTGAAAAACGGTTTCAAGAGCTTGCCACCGCCCCCTACTGTGTTCCCTACACCTACGGGTATGTCGGTCTGATTTACGATGAGGACCTTGACGAATCCCTGCGGGACGAGAACGGAGAAATCAGTTGGCGCGTGCTGTGGAACGAGATTCCCGGCGGCAAGGATTACAGCGGGCAGATTCTGACCTTCAACAACAACCGGGACGCCTTCGGCATTGCCCAGTTCATTCTGAACTATGAGCACGCCTGGCAGAACGGCAAAAAGCCGGGGGAAACCGACTGGTACGTCAACACCACCGACAAAACCCGCTGGGACGAAGCGTTTGAACTCCTGCGCCTGCAAAAGGACTGCCTGCAAGCCTACGTCATGGATGAAATCTATAACAAAATGGAGGGCGGCGCCGCGCTGCTTTCCGCCTATTATGCGGGCGACTATTTCACCATGGTGGATGTCAATGAACGCCTGTGTTTTGCCTATCCGAAAGAGGGCACCAACTTCTTCTATGACGCAATGTGTATTCCGAAAAACTCCAAAAACAGCGTGGAGGCGCAGCGGTATATCAACTTCCTGCTCGGCGGTACCGAGGGGGAATCGCTGGATGTTGCCATTGAAAATGCGGAGTACATCGGTTATTCTTCCCCGAACGTCCGTGTAACCACCAACCTCGACTACCTTGCCGATATGGTGGATGATGAGGACGGCTACGGCGAGGAAGCACTCTCCATCCTCTACCCCGAATGTGACCTGGAAACGCTCACCGCCATGGTAGAGAACTACATTGCCTGGCGCGACGAGCAAGAGGACGACTATGATATTGCCGACTACCCGGGTGTGCACCCGACCGTCGACGTCTTCCGGAAGGAAGACAGCGATTTTGTCGCCTATATCTACGAAAATCTGGACAACGAGACGCTGGAATACTTCAACGGCAGGTGGGAGGCGCTGAAACTGGAAAGTGCCGCCTGTGGGGATATTTACGTGATCTCCGCCGTGATTGTGGTCGTACTGCTCGGCGGTGCGGTGTTCTACGTACTGCTGCGTCGGTATCGCCGTCGGTTTTATTGAAACCGCTCTCCTGCGGGTGAAAATTTTCACCCGCAGGAGAGATTTTTTTAGCATATCTATTGACAAGCCTTAAAAAACTTGGTATAATATATCGTGCTTTTTTGGAATATGCAAACCCGGGCGGCATTCTGCCGCTATGCGATTTCCGCTATTATTTGTGTGAAGGAGGGAGTTCTGTTATGGTAAGAACCTATCAGCCGAAGAAGCGTCAGAGAAAGATGGAGCACGGTTTCCGCAAGAGAATGGCCACCGCCAACGGCAGAAAAGTGCTGAAGAGAAGACGCGCGAAGGGTAGAGCGCAGCTCACCTATTGATTCGCGTGCGGCGGCATGCCGCCATACCGTCACATCGTGCAGTGACAATACAAAAAACTCCCGATAAATCACGCGATGTGTCTTTATCGGGGTTTTGCTTTATTTTGATTGAGGCAGGTGAAAAGATTGAAATTTCGAGCAATCTGTGAAAATCATCTGTACGCAAAAGCATATTCCAAAGGCAAGCGGGTCGTCACCCGCAGCGTGGCCATGTATGTACTGCCCGACTATACGGCAGAAAAACTGCGCCGCGCCCACCCGCAGAAACTGCGGGTCAACCGCATCGGACTGACCGTGACCAAAAAACTGGGCGGCGCCGTGGAGCGGAACCGCACCAAGCGCGTGCTGCGTGAGGGGTACCGTGCCGCGATGCAAAAAGGGCAGGTCAAGACCGGATTTCTGATTGTGCTGGCGGCGCGCGAGGCTGCCGTTTCGATGAAGTCCACCATGGTCGGAAAAGATATTGCCTATGCCCTCGAAAAACTGGGGATGTATGTGAAATGAAATATGTGTGTATGTGGCTCATCCGCCTTTACCGGCGTGTGATCTCTCCCCTGAAGCCGCCGTGCTGCCGTTTTACCCCGTCCTGCTCCGCCTATGCGCTGGAGGCATACCGAAAACGCGGCTTTTTTGTCGGCACGGCACTGACGGTGTGGCGCCTGTTGCGCTGCAATCCGTTCTGCCGCCCGGGGTATGACCCCGTGCCGGACAAGCCATCCCCCAAGCCTTTGCCTATTACATTAGGCACAAAACCGAGAAAAAATACGTTAGAATGGAAGTAATGCCATGCTTGAATGGATCGCCAACCTCTTCAAATATCCCATGCAATGGTTCTATGGCATCACCGGTAACTACCTGGTATCGCTTATTTTGTTTGCACTGCTGGTCAAGATCATTTTTATCCCCGCTGCCATTCACCAGCAAAAAACGCAGATCAAAGGTGCCAAACTGCGCCCGAAGATCGCCATTATCGAGAAAAAATACGCCGGCAGAACCGACCGGGAATCCCAGCAACAGAAACAGCAGGAAATCATGGAACTGCAACAGAAGGAGGGGTATTCCCCCTTTGCCGGCTGCCTGCCGCTGCTTCTCCAGCTCCCCGTGCTGATCGGTCTTTACGAAGTCATTCGGAAGCCGCTCACCTATCTGATGAACGCAACGAACGAAACCATCGAAAAGATCTGTGAAAAAGTCAATGCCATCCAGGGCGGCGCCGGTACGACCTTTGACGCGAGTTCCGACCAGATCAGTCTGATTAAAGTCATCAACCAGAATCAGATTGACATCAGCGACCAGCTCGCCGGTACCGGCAGTTCCTCACTGCCCGACCTGACCATTTTCGGTGGCAGCATCAACCTGGGGGATACGCCCGGCTTCAATAACGGCAGTTCCCTCTGGCTGCTCCTCATCCCGGTGCTGACCTTTGCGCTCGCCTTCCTTTCCATGAAGGTATCGCGCCACTTCAGCGCGCAGCCCACGCAGGCAGCCAACACCCCCGAGATGCAGGCATCCAACCGCATTATGGAACTGAGCACGCCTCTGCTTGGCGTGTTTATCTGCTTTACCGTTCCCGCCGCCGTCGGTTTTTACTGGCTCTGCGGTTATGTATTCGCCATCCTGCAAACCGTGATTCTTGCCAAACTGATGCCGCTGCCGACCTTTACGGAGGAGGAAATCCGCCGTTATGAGAAGGAAATGAAGGCATCCTACGCGAAGAGCAATCAGTCCGCTCCGCGTGCAGTCACTTCTACGGGCAAGCGGTCGCTGCACCACATTGACGATGACGATGAAGATGCCGCCACCCCCGCGCCGCAGGTGAAAAAAGCGCAAACGGAAAAGAAAAACGGCGCCATTTCCCTTGCGCCTCAGAAAGAAGACGAGAAAAAAGACGACGAAAAACAAGAAAATGACGGAGTCTGAAAGGAGTCACCCATGAAAAGAGAAATTATTGCCACCGGTAAGGACGTGCAGGAAGCGCAGGAAAACGCCGCCGCCCTGCTCGGCGCATCCGAAAATGATACCATCCACTATGAGGTGCTGGACTTTCCCAAAAAGGGCGTGTTCGGCATCGGCGCGAAGCCTGCCAAGGTAAAGGCAACCGTGGAGTTGCCTGACGCACCGAAAGCCAAGCCCGCAGAGCCGAAAAAGGCGCCCCGTGAAAAGGAGTTTGTCGCACCGAAAGAGCCGGCGCCCGTTCACGAAGCCATGAAGACCGAGGCGGAAGTGGTGCTGACCAAACTGGAAGTTGCCCCGGGGGAAGACCAGTCTTTTGATTTTGTCAACCGCCTGATCGCCAACCTCGGCATTCAGGCACTGGCGACCCTCTACCGCCAGGATGAAGGCGGCAGACGGATCTGCATTGAAGGTGAGGATGCCGGTATGCTGATCGGTCATCACGGCGAAACGCTCGATGCCCTGCAGTACCTTTCCAACCTCGCCTGCGCGAAGAAAAACATCAACGGCGAGCGTCTGCGCGACCATGTAACCATTGATATTGAGAGTTACCGCGCGAAGCGGGAAACCACGCTGCGTGCCCTGGCGCGCCGCATGGCGGCAAAAGCGCTGCGTACGAAAAAGAACGTGATGCTGGAGCCGATGAACGCCTATGAGCGCCGCATCATCCACTCGGAGGTACAGGATATTGAGGGCGTTTCCACCAACTCGATCGGATCGGAAAACAACCGTCGCGTGGTCATTTATCTGACCGACAAGAAGCCTGCCGCCCCTGAAACTGAGCCGGAAGAAACGGCAAATGCCAATGTTTGATTCCGCATCTACGATTGCGGCAATATCGACCCCACCCGGCAAGGGTGGGGTCGCTCTTATCCGGGTGTCGGGGGAAGGGGCAGTTGCCATTGCCGCCCGTTGTTTTCGCCTGCGGAGCGGGAAGCCGCTTGCTTCCCTGCCCGCGCGCTACGCCGCCTACGGGGATGTCATCTATGAGGGGAACGCCATTGACGATGCCATGATTACCGTCTTCCGCGCCCCCCACTCCTACACAGGGGAGGATACCGTGGAGATCACCTGCCACGGCGGTTCCCTGCTCACGCATACCGTGCTTTGCGCCCTGCTGGAAGCCGGGGCGAAGCAGGCAGGGCCTGGGGAATTTACCCGCCGCGCCCTTCTCTCCGGCAAACTGACCCTGACCGAAGCCGAGGCAATCGGCAATCTGCTGGATGCCCAAAGCGAGGCACAGATCCACTTGGCATCATCCGCCGCGCGTGGCAGACTCGCGGCTACGTTAAATGCGCTGCACCGGGATGTGCTTACGTTGCTCAGCACCCTTTACGCCCGCTTGGATTACCCGGAAGAAGATCTTGCCGATCTCAGCACGGAAGAGATTCTTGTGCGGGAAGCGGACATCCTTGCCCGCATGGAGCGGCTGCTTGCCTCCTACCGCACGGGAAAAGCGATCAATGAGGGAATTGCCACGGTTCTTTGCGGTGCGCCGAATGTCGGAAAGAGTTCGCTCTACAACTGCCTTGCGGGAGACGATCTCGCCATTGTCACCGACCTTGCCGGTACCACCCGCGATGTTCTGCAAACCACATTGCCCCTCGGCAATGTCCTGCTGCGGCTCTGCGACACAGCGGGGCTGCGGGAAACCGGCGACCCGGTGGAAAGCATCGGCGTATCGCGCAGCCGGGCACGCATGGAGAAGGCGGAACTGCTTCTTGCCGTATTTGACGCCTCCCGCCCGCCCTCAGAAGAGGATCATGCGCTGCTTGCGGATTTGCGGCGGGCGGAGGGGTGTGTCGTCATTCTGCAAAACAAAAGCGACTTGCCCACGCAGTTGTCACCCGAAACGTTTGCCGACTTTCCCTATGTACTTTCGGTTTCCGCAGCAAGCGGCGCCGGTCTTGACGCACTGCGTGCGTTGATCGAGCGGCTGTTTACCGACGGGGAAACGGTGCCCGCACGGGACGCCGTGCTTGCCTCGGCAAGGCAGTATGCTGCCCTGTATGAAGCCAAAGAAGCGCTTGCCCGTTCCCTTACGGCATTCCGTGCCGGTCTGCCGACCGACCTGGCGGCAAGCGACCTGGAACGGTCTCTTGCCGCACTGGCCGCACTGGACGGCAGTTCGGCAAATGAAGAAATCATTGCCGATATTTTCTCCCGCTTTTGCGTGGGGAAATAACAGCGGGTGCCACGGCAGCACGCAGCCACCGTGCACCTCTCGCTCATTCTCTCCTTTTTCTTTGCGTATGCGCTTCCCTGCCGTTCGCTGCTACTCCTGCCGATGTTCATCGCCCGGTTCGTGGTCGTACTCCGGCTTGCGGCGGGGAATCAGATAAAAGACCGATACGACGACCGCAACCCCCACCATTGTCACCACGAACAAGGACAAGGTAGTTGACATTTCACCGTTTTGCGCCCCCTCCTCTTCTGCACTTGGCGGGTTCGGCTCGTTTTTTGCCGAATTGTCACCATTTTCTCTGCTATTCGGTAACAATCCGCCTCCTCGTGCACGGTCGGAACGCCCCCCATCAACACCCGCGCGCGGATCTGTGGAAGGCGTCGGTGGCAATTTTTCATCCAACCCGATCTGCCATGCGAATTCCGCTGCGGACGCAGTACCGCTACCGAAGGAAAGAGCAAGACAAAGGAGCAGCGCTGCCGCCCATTGTATGGTTTTGTGTTTCATATCATCACCTCACCCCCAGTATGCCCCGTTCTTTTTATCACCATCCGAGGGAGGATTCACCCCACATGGAAACCAAGCGCTTTCAAAAAAATGACGATTCTTTCATTTGCCAAAATTGCGGACTGAAGGTATTGCCACTCGGGTATAGTTCCCGCAATCATTGCCCGCGGTGCCTCTGTTCCCTACATGTGGACATTCTGCCCGGTGACCGGCAAAACACCTGCGGTGGTATCTTGCGCCCGATTCGGGTAGAACCGGATCCGCGAAAGGGGTACATCATCATTCACCGCTGCGAAAAGTGCGGGGAAATCCGCCGTAACCGCGCAGCAAGCGAAGCACCTGTACAACCTGACGATATTGATCTGCTCATTCGCCTGACGGCGGCGGAACCCTGAAAAACCAAAAAAACCGTGCCTGCCCCCATCCAGGGGAGCGGGCACGGTTTTTTCTTATCGGTGCAACAAAGGAGAAACGTGTTTATACAAAAGCAAGGTAACGAAGGAGCAAAGGGCTCCCTTAATCAGATTGAAAGGGGCGACCGCCAGCACCACCAAAGTAGCAAGGTTACCGATGGCGGGGTTGACTGCGCTGCCCATTGCTACAATATTTTCAATCGGCAGTCCATATAATTCCGAGAACGCCGGTATCAGAACAAAATAATTGAACACCGCACCAACCACGGCGAGAGAAACTGTGCCGACCGCAAGCCCGAAAACCGCGCGGCGCTGTGTTTTGTGGAACCGATAGAGAAGGGTCGCCGGCAAAATGAAGGCGCACCCGGTCACAAAATTGGCGAACTCCCCGACAAAAGCCGTGCTGGTGCCGGGCAGAAAACAGTGCAGCAGATTTTTAAACAAGGTAATGAGAACACCGGCGATCGGCCCCATCGCAAAACCGCCGAGCAACGCAGGAATATCGCTGAAGTCCAGTTTATAGAACCCGGGCGCCAAGAATGACAGCGGGAATTCAAACAGCATCAGAATATCCGCCATCGCGGCAAGAATGGCAATTTTGGCAATGGTACGCAAGTGTTGGTTTCGTTCTTTTTTCATAATACCCTCCGCAAAGGGGTGAAAAAAAGCAAAAAGCCGCGGCAAAACCGGGGCTTTTTTGCATGATCTCTTTTCATCCGGACTTTCGGCACATTGTGCCACCGTCGGTACAGGAGTTTCACCTGTTCGGCGCTTGCGCGTTCGTGGACTGTCACCACCGGTATGGAATTTCACCAAACCCCAAAGATCTTTTTTTGAATTTTAGAAAACCGAAGAATGTCGGGCGCAAAGCGCCCGACATTCCGAAACAGAACCGTATTACTCGATGATCTCGACAACGACGCCGGAACCGACAGTTCTGCCACCCTCACGGATAGCGAAACGGAGGTTCTTTTCGCAGGCGATCGGCGTGATGAGCTTTACAGTCATCTTAACGTTATCGCCGGGGCGGCACATCTCAACGCCTTCGGGCAGGTTGATGACGCCGGTCACGTCGGTGGTTCTGAAGTAGAACTGCGGACGATAGCCGGAGAAGAACGGCTTCTGACGACCGCCTTCCTTCTCAGTCAGAACGTACACCTGACCAACAAAGGTGGTGTGCGGATGAACGGAACCGGGAGCGCACAGAACCTGTCCGCGTTCGATCTCGTTCTTCTGGATACCACGGAGCAGCGCGCCGATGTTATCGCCGGCTTCTGCGGAATCCATCAGTTTGTGGAACATTTCGATGCCGGTAACAACGGTAGATCTGGTATCATGGATACCGACGATCTCAACCGTGTCATTCATCTTCAGAACGCCACGCTCGACACGGCCGGTAGCAACCGTACCACGACCGGAAATCGAGAACACGTCCTCAACCGGCATCAGGAAAGGCAGATCATCATTTCTTGCAGGAGTGGGGATGTAGTCATCGACTGCTTCCATCAACTCCTTGATGCACTGATACTCGGGAGCGTTCGGATCCTTGGAAGGAGACTCGAGCGCAACACGGGCAGAGCCGCGGATGATCGGAATCTCATCACCCGGGAAGTCGTACTCGCTGAGCAGGTCGCGAACTTCCATCTCAACGAGGTCGAGCAGTTCGGCATCGTCAACGATGTCGCACTTGTTCAGGAACACAACGATAGCCGGAACGCCTACCTGACGGGCGAGCAGAACGTGCTCACGGG
>CAKSLR010000046.1 GCA_934467435.1 uncultured Eubacteriales bacterium
AATAAAAAATGCATTCGAATATTGTTTGTGTGGTAATTGAATAGGGTGTTCTAACGAGGTTAAGTAAAGGTGCATTCTTCTACTGCACCAACTTGACGGCAATTACCTTTCTAGGTACAAAAGCACAGTGGAATGCAATCAAAAAAGGAGGTTTTTGGTACAGCAACGTTGGTGATTTCACCATCCATTGCACCGACGGCGATGTTGCCAAATAACGAAAAAGCAGGGAGAACCCCATGAAAATATTGAATTTCGGCTCCTGCAATGTGGATTTTGTCTATCGGCTGCCGCATTTTGTGCAGCCGGGGGAGACGCTGACGGCAAAGAGCCTTGCAAAGAACCCCGGCGGCAAGGGACTGAACCAATCCATCGCGCTCGCGCGGGCGGGCAGCCGGGTCTTTCACGCGGGGTGCGTGGGAGAGGACGACCCGTTTTTGCGGCAGCTGCTCAAAGCGAACGGGGTGGACACCACCTACCTTGCTACCGTGCCCGCGCCGACCGGGCAGGCGGTGATTTATGTCGATGACGGCGGGGAAAACAGCATTGTACTCCTCCCCGGTGCCAACGCCACCGTGACCGAAGGGCAGATTGCCGACGTGCTGCGCAGTTTTTCCGCGGGCGACATTCTCCTGCTGCAAAACGAAATTTCCGGGTGCCGCGCGCTCCTTGCCGCGGCGGCGGAAAAGGGCATGCGGGTGGTCTTTAACCCCGCGCCCTTTGACCCCGCGCTGCGGGATACCGACCTCTCGCGCCTTTCGTACCTGATTTGCAACGAGACCGAGGCGGCGGGGCTTTTCGGTAAGGACGCGCCGGAGGAATTTCTTGCCCACCTGGCGAGCGCCTGCCCTGCGCTCGACGCCATTGTGACGCTGGGGGCGGCGGGCTGCCTTTACACCGAGGGCGGCAGGGTCTGCCGCCACCCCGCCTACCGCGTGCCGGTGGCGGATACCACCGCGGCGGGCGATACGTTTGTCGGCTACTTTGTTTCCGAAATCAGCCGGGGTGCGGGCATGGGGAATGCCGTGCGCCTTGCCACTGCCGCCGCGGCGCTGACCACAACCCGCGCGGGGGCAGCCGGCTCGATTCCCCTGCGGGCGGAAGTTCTGGCAGCGCTCCCCACCCTGGTTCCCTACCCTGCCGGGCAATGAGCCGGTACCGCAAAAAAGCGGAGAAAGAGGATTTCCTCTTTCTCCGCTTTTTTCAGTGCAGAACAACCTCCCGCACATAGCCGTCAAAACTGCCCGCCGTGGTGAATTGCGGGATGCCGTTTCCTAACGTTTCCTCAAAATTGATGTGGGTGTGCCCCGCCACAATCAGCCGGATGGCAGGCTCGTGCAGCAGATATGCCATCGCCCGCTCGGTGGCGGCGTCCGGTGCCTGCTGTTCCCGCCGGTCGGGCGGATACTTCTCCAGGTATTCCCGCGGCGCGCCCATCAGGTAGGCACAGGGGTTGCCGTTGGCGAGAATCCGGTCTGCCTGTGCCCGGTGGAAAAGGGGGCAATGGATGCCGAGCACGATCGGGTAGCCGCGCGCCGCCTCTGCCCGCAGAAGGTCGATCTGCCCGTCGGTCATCCGATAATAAGAGTTGTCGAGCGTGACGAAGTTCACCCCGTCTACGATACGGGAATAAAAATACAGGTTATTCGGCAGGTGGGGGGCGCTGCGCCCGATCATCTCCCATTTATACGGCTCATCTTCTTTCGCCGCGCCCACACAGTGGCAAAAATCGTGGTTGCCGGCGGCGTAGATGGTATCGGTGGGCAGGAGGTAACGGTCGGCAAACGCGAAATTCCGCTCGGAGAGAAAATCAAAAAAATCCCCCGTATTCAGCATCAGCAGCCCGTTTTCCGCCGCATAGCGGCATGCCATGTGAAAATATTCGGCGGGGCAGTTCGGAAAATCGTTTTCAAAGCAGCGGTACCGGTCGGTCTCTTTGCCGGGGTCGTCAAAGGGAATGTGGGTATCCGTGATATGCAGAAAGCGAAACTCGTGCCCCAGCCCGATCTCCGCTTCCGTTCGCAGAATTTTCAGGGAATGTTCCATGTTCTGTCCTCCGCTTGCCGCGGCATTTGCCCGCGTGATGCCCGTATTTTAGCACATCTTCTCCCGCTTGTCAATGCACCGGACGAAAAAAGGGCTGCCGGTTTTCTTCCGGCAGCCCTTCCGGGGTCACGCCTGCGGGCGGGAGAGATATTCGTCAATCGCCCGTGCTGCGGTTTTGCCCGCGCCCATGGCGGAAATGACGGTGGCGGCACCGGTAACGGCGTCTCCGCCGGCAAATACCCCCTCTTTGGTGGTGGCGCCGGTCGCCTCTTCCACGATAATGCCGCCGTGACGGTTCACCTCCAGCCCCGCGGTGGTCGATTTGATCAGCGGGTTCGGGGAGGTACCGATGGAAATGATGACGGTATCGACATCCAGCACATATTCGCTGCCCGGAATCGGAATGGGGCGGCGCCTGCCGCGCTCATCCGGCTCGCCGAGTTCCATTCGGACGCACTTCATGCCGGTGACAAAGCCGTTCTTCGGGTCGCGGCGATCGTCGGGGTTCTCGTAACCGAGAATCTCCACGGGGTTATTGAGCAGGAGAAATTCGATTCCCTCCTCCCTCGCGTGCTCCACTTCCTCGCGCCGGGCGGGGAGTTCTTCCATCGAGCGGCGATACACGATATACACCTTTTCGGCGCCGAGGCGCAGCGCGGTGCGCGCCGCATCCATTGCCACGTTACCGCCACCGACTACGGCGACCCTGCCGCCCTTCATAATCGGCGTATCGGGGTCGGCGCGGTAGGCTTTCATCAGGTTGGAACGGGTTAGGAATTCATTGGCGGAGTACACGCCTTTATACGCTTCCCCCGGGATACCCATGAAGTTCGGCAGCCCCGCGCCCGAGCCGATGAACACCGCCTCAAATCCGGCGGCAAACAACTCATCCACCGTCAGCGTTTTTCCGATGACGACATTGGTCTCAATATCCACACCCATGGCGGCAAGATTCTCAACCTCCCGCCGCACAATCGACTTCGGCAGCCGGAATTCGGGAATGCCGTACACCAGCACCCCGCCCGCGGTATGCAGGGCCTCATACACGGTAACCGCGTAGCCTTTTTTGGCAAGATCACCGGCACAGGTCAGGCCGGAGGGACCCGAACCGACCACCGCCACGCGGTGCCCGTTCGGCGCCGCGACCTGCGGTGCGACGCCGCTGTGCGCGTTGTGCCAGTCGGCAACAAAGCGCTCCAGCCGACCGATGCCGACCGGCTCACCCTTGATGCCGCGCACGCACTTCGATTCGCACTGTGTTTCCTGCGGGCAGACGCGGCCGCAGACGGCGGGCAGCGAGGAGGTCTGATGAATGACCCGGTACGCGCCCTCAAAATCCCCTTCCTTCACCTTGGCGATAAATTCGGGGATATGGATATTGACCGGGCAGCCCGAAACGCAGGGCATGTTCTTGCAGGAGAGGCAGCGCAGCGCCTCATCCACCGCCGTTTCCTCGGCGTAGCCGGTCGCCACCTCGTCAAAGTTATGCGCCCGCACCTCGGGTGCCTGTGTGGGCATGGGGTTCTTTTTCGGATTCATGTTCGGCATGGCTCAGACCTCCTTCCCGAACAGATGGCAGGTTTTTTCATACGCATGGCGCTCAAAATCGCGGTACATGCTGCCGCGGGACATTGCCTCGTCAAAATCCACCTCATAGCCGTTGAAGTCGGGACCGTCCACGCAGGCAAATTTGGTCACGCGCTCCCCATCCCGGTGCAGCGTCAGGCGGCAGCCGCCGCACATGCCGGTACCGTCAATCATAATCGGGTTCATGGAAACCGTGCAGGGGATGCCGGTGGGACGGGTGGCGGCGACCACGAACTTCATCATCACCAGCGGACCGATGGTAATGACCTCGTCAAACCGTTCGCCCGCGGCAAACATTTCGTTGAGCGGCACGCAGACATTGCCCGCTCTGCCATACGAGCCGTCATCGGTCATGACCACCAGGCGGCGGGAGGCGGCGCGGAACTCGTCCTCCAGAATGAGAAGGTCTTTGGAGCGGAAGCCGATCACGGCGGTGACATCACACCCCGCGGCGTGCAGTTCCTCGGCAATCGGGAGCGCGATGGCGCAGCCGACGCCGCCGCCCACGATGCAGACCTTCTTCAGCCCCTCTACCCGGGTCGGAACGCCGAGCGGGCCGACAAAATCCTGTAAAAACTCCCCTTCGTTTTTGTGGTTCAGTTTTTCGGTGGTGGCACCGACGATCTGAAAAATGATTTTCACAGTGCCGCGCGCGCGGTCATATCCCGCCACCGTCAGCGGAATCCGCTCGCCATCCTCATCCACACGCAGGATGATAAACTGCCCCGGCTTTGCCTTGGCGGCAACCAGGGGGGCTTCTATCTCCATCTGCGTTACGGTGGGGTTGAGGCTTTTTTTGGTCACAATTCGATACATAAAAAGCATTCCTTTCCGCAAGGCCGCCGGGGCGGCCTTTGATTTTTTTGGCGCGGTGCCGGGCACGGCGCTCTGCCGTTACCTTCATCATACCGCGCTTCCCCCGCCTTTGTCAAGGAAAAATTGCGGGAAAGCGGTGTTTTTTCAAAAAACTGCGGCTGCCCCCTTTCGGGCAGCAGCCGCAGTGCCGAATTCCCAATCAGAAATCCACCTCGGTGTCGTAATAGCAGCACTTCAGCAGTTTTTCCATCTCCTCCTGGCTCGGCTGACGCGGGTTCGAGCCGGTGCAGGCGTCGGCGATGGCGTTTTTCGCGATCTCGGGCAACCGCGCAAGAAATACGTCCTCGGGAACAAAGCCGGTTTCGGTCGGATAACTGTCCGCGCCATAATTCCTGATGCCGTGCGGGATGTTCAGAGCATCGTTCATACCGCGCAGATAGGTAATCAGCGAGGAAACCTTCTCATCGTCGGAAGCGGACTTATCGCAGATGCCCATGTAATCCACAATCACGCCGTAACGCTTCTTTGCGGTGGCATCCTTGGCGTTGAAGGCGATGACCTTCGGCAGGTACATGGCGTTGGCGGCACCGTGAATGATGTGGGCGCCGTAGTCGGCAAAGGCAGCACCGGTCTTGTGCGCCATGGAGTGCACGATACCGAGCAGGGCGTTGGAGAATGCCATGCCGGCAAGGCACTGGGCGCTGTGCATCCGATCCCGCGCTTCCATATCGCCGTTGTAGGACGGAATGAGATCCCGCATGATCATTTCAATGGCGTGGATGGCAAGCGGGTCGGTATAATCGCTGTTGGCGGTCGAAACGTACGCCTCAATCGCGTGGGTCATGGCATCCATACCGGTGTGCGCCACGAGTTTTTTCGGCATGGTGTGCGCCAGTTCGGGATCGACAATGGCGACATCGGGCGTAATTTCAAAATCGGCGATCGGGTATTTGATGCCCTTCTGATAATCGGTAATGATCGAGAACGCGGTGACCTCGGTCGCGGTGCCGGAGGTCGAGGAAATCGCGCAGAAGTGAGCCTTCCGGCGCAGTTTCGGAATCCCGAACACCTTACACATATCGGCAAAGGTCAATTCCGGATACTCATATTTGATCCACATGGCTTTCGCTGCGTCGATCGGGGATCCGCCGCCGATTGCCACGATCCAGTCAGGAGCGAATTTCTCCATAGCCTCTGCGCCGCGCATCACGGTCTCTACAGACGGGTCGGGTTCAATGCCTTCAAACAACTGCACCTCCATCCCCGCTTCCTGCAGATAAGAAACCACTTTGTCAAGGAAGCCAAAGCGCTTCATGCTACCGCCGCCGGTGCAAACGATTGCACGCTTGCCTTCGAACGTTTTGAGTGCTTCCAGCGCACCCTTGCCATGATAAATGTCTCTCGGTAATGTGAATCTTGCCATTTCAGACTCCTCCTGTTCATTTGCATTTTTTCGGAATGGTGAGAATCCTTTTCTCACGATTTCATTGTAACACGGTTCTTTTAAAAAAACAATGATCAAAGTTGCATATCGGTTATATAGTTATCGATATAACCGACACCGATTTGTAAAGAACTGCCGCCCCTTCCGGAAAATGAGGTAAGCGACAAAAAGGCAGGGTGCTCATCGTCGGTATATCGCCACAGATATTTCAGAATGTACCATACCCTCGATTTTGTTGGTTTCGGCATCCGTTTCCTTTTTCGTCTTTTCAAGGGAAGCCCCCGTATTTCTACGGGGGCTCCACAAATGTCGCTTGATTTATGCCCTTTTTCTCTTACGGATGAGGAGCACAACTACCGTTGCGCCAACTCCGAGAGCAACAACACCGATGATGATCCAGACCCATACATGGGTTGAGCCGGTCGAAGGAGAAACCATCTCCGCTTCCACCGCGAATTTGGTGGTTGCATCGCCGCTTGTCGAACGGATGATAAGGGTATGTTCGCCTTCCGCCAGTGTGGCAAGATAGCTTGCTTTCAGCTGAATGATGATACTGCCTTCGCGCTTTTCATAGTTTTCGGCAGTAATGGTCTTACCGTCTACCAGCACTTCGACAAAATCAGAGAATGCCGCGTCGGACTTGAAGGTCAGATTGTTTTCGCCGCCCTTGTTCCACTTGGCATTTCTACCGTCAATGATACTCGGTGCGAGCTTGTCGATGGCAATTGCCGCCTTCTGATAACCGCAGACCTTGCATTCCTCATGCTTTGCTCCGGCTTCGGTGACAGTGGCTTCCTTGTCGATCTTCCACGCAAAAGCGTGATCGGCTTCGTCGCCCTTGGTCTTGCAGACCGTGCATTCGTGCCAGTGCTTTGTGCCATTATTTTCCCATTGCGTTTCCCAGGTATGAGCCAGTGTCTCGCCGGACTCAAAGGTTTCGGTACCCTTTTCGCCGCAGGAGCAGGAGTAGTAATATACTGCCTTTGCCGTGCAGGTGGCAGCGGACTTAAGGTACTTCGCGTCGGTATTCTTTTCGGTGTAGCTGTGAACATGACCGGTTGCTTCTTTGATCACATAGCCGCAGGTCGTACAGGTCTGAGGTGTTGTCTCTGTCGCCGCCGCACCGGGTGTATGAGCCGCTTCATCCTTCTTATTCCCGCAGACGGAGCACGCATGCCAGTGCTTTGTGCCGTCCTTCGACCACTCGGTCTGATAGGTGTGAGCCGCGAGGTCGCCGGATTCAAATGTTGTGGTTCCGGTTGCGCCGCAGGAGCAGGAGTAGTAGTAAACTGCCTTTTTTGTGCAGGTCGCCGCACTCTTGAGATACTCGGCATCGGTGCTCTTACGGTTAAAAGAGTGCACATGACCGATGTCCGGAGTGATCTCATAGTTACATACGATGCAGACCAGTGGCTTTGTCCCGGTGGCTGCTGCGCCGGGCGTATGCGCGGCTTCGTCCTTCCTGTCTCCGCAGACGGAACACTCGTGCCAATGTTTGTTCTGATCTTTCAACCACTCGGTCTTGTAGTTGTGAGCGGCAAACTCACCGTATTTCTGACCGCAGATGGCGCAGGTTGCTTTTTCTTTGCAGGTTGCCGTGCCGCCCGTGTGGTCGGTCAGCTTTTTGCCGCAGGTATCACAGTAATGGTCGTGATTCGCATCTGCACATTCGCTGAAAACTTTGTTACAGGTCTCGCACTTGTGATCCTTGTCGGTATCGGTGTGTGCCGCTTCATCCTTCCTGTCTCCGCAGACGGAGCACTCATGCCAGTGCTTTGCGTTGTCGGTGGACCAGGTGGTCTTGTAGTTGTGAGCCGCAAACTCGCCGTATTTCTGACCGCAGATCGTGCAGGTTGCTTTTTCTTTGCAGGTTGCCGTGCCGCCCGTGTGGTCGGTCAGCTTTTTGCCGCAGGTATCACAGTGATGGTCGTGATTCGCATCTGCACATTCGCTGAAAACTTTGTTACAGGTCTCGCACTTGTGATCCTTGTCGGTATCGGTGTGTGCCGCTTCATCCTTCCTGTCTCCGCAGACGGAGCACTCATGCCAGTGCTTTGCGTTGTCGGTGGACCAGGTGGTCTTGTAGTTGTGAGCCGCAAGCGCGCCGTATTTCTGACCGCAGATCGTGCAGGTCGCCTTTTCCGTGCAGGTTGCCGTGCCGCCTGTGTGGTCGGACGTCTTTCTGCCGCAGACATCGCAGTTGTGGTCGTTGTTTGCGTCTACGTGTGCCGCCTCATCCTTCCTGTCTCCGCAGGCGGAACACTCGTGCCAATGGTTTGTCTCGTCGGTGGACCATTCTGTATGGTAGGTATGTGTATGAGGCTGATCTTCCCAGATTGCATATAACGTAACATCGCCTGTCACGTTATATGTGGTACCCTCGATTACCGCGCCTGAAGCACCGGTTGACCAGCCCTTGAACTGCTTGTCGGCAGGTGCCGTGAAGCCGTTTGCGGGGAGCGTATAGGCGCCTGCGGGAACACCTGTGACATCTGCCATGGTTCCCGTGCCGCCGTTTGCATGGAATCTGACGGTATAGGTTGTGGCGGGAACTGCCACGGAGAGCGTGCCCGCCTGCGTGGTGAGAGCGACTCTCGCCTCATCGCGGTTGACCGCGTCGGCTACGAGAAAGTCTATTGTGTAGTTTCCTGCCGTCGCTGTGCTTTTTACCTCAAATTTCAGCGTGACGAGCGTACCGTTTCCGGTTGCGTTTGTCGTGCCGGCAGCTTCGAGAAGAGCAACTGCCTGATCGAGGTTTTTGGTGAATGCGCCTGTCATCACGCTTCCGAGCTCGATATCCTTCAGCGTGAGAGCGGTGGTGTCATATGAGAATTTCAGCTTCATAACGTCCATTCCGGGGTTGTCGGCTATGGTAACCGCTACATCTACGGTGTCTCCCGGATTGACCGCTGCTGTCGGCGAAACCGCCTGCACCGTTGCGGGAGCTGCCGCAAAAGCGGGAATTCCCAATGACAGTGCCATGGCGATAATAAGAATCCATGTTAGTATTTTTTTCATATTTCACCTCATTACTTTCCGAGAACCACCGCTTCTTCGGCAATAAATTTGCGAAGCAGCGTCAGGTCGTCAATATCAACCGTTCCATCGCCGTTTACGTCCGCTCCGGGGAATATGACTGTCGACGATTCGGCAAGATATCGGCGAAGCCTTGCGAGGTCGTCGATATCCACCTTTCCGTCGCCGTTTACGTCACCGTAGAGGAAGATATCCATCTCCTGCGTTTCGGAGGCAAGCTGTGTTCCGTTTGCCTTGACTCTGACGTAATATTTTCCTGTGTCAAGATTTTCCGTCGCGCCCGTGCAGGGAGTCCACGCCGTGCCGCTGGTGCTGAATTCATGCGCCGCCGTGGTCGGTATGCTGCCCTTGCCGCCCGTGAGCGTGAGAAGCGTGGGTGTGAGCGCGGGCTTTGCCGCTTTGGTAACGGTTATGGTCTGCTCGTCGGAATCAAGGGTTGTTGTTCCGTTGCCGCTCTTCCTGACGGTTATCGTGCAGGCGGAGAGCCCCGTGAGGTCTACTTCCGTCGCCGCAATATCCACCCATGCGCCGCCGTTGATGCGGTATTTCATACCTGCCGCGATGCCTGTCAGCTTGCCGCTGTCGGTTCCGTTTGCCGTAAAGACCGCTGTCGGTGTGGCTTCCTTTGTCTTTGCCGTGGGAGCGGTAAGAGTCATGTTCGCCGCCGCTGTCGGTGTGCCGGAAACCTTGATCTGTGTGAAGTCTATGCGTGTGACGGTGATGCCGTTTACTGCCGCCACGGTATAATCCGTCGGGAAGTAGTAGCCGTCAGCCGCCGTGTAGATGATCTCTGTCATCGCGTCGCCGATGGTCACATTCTGTGTTGCGCTTCCCGTCGTGCTCATGTTTGCGCCCGCCGTAACAGTTACCGTATATGTGGTTGCGGAGGGGCTTGTGACCGTAAATTCGGGAGAGCTAGCATTTACATACGAAAAGGTGTCAGCCACTGAGGGGCTGTCTGTCGTCCATGCCACGCCGTCTACCGTAACGGTGACGCCTGCGCCGTCAAGCACGTGCGTCAAGCCTGCCGCGCCGTCGATGCGAACCTGGCAATCGAATTTGTAGGTACCCTCTGTAAAGGTAGCACCGGTATATCTTTCCCAAACGCCTGCGCTGTTCTTCTTCAGCCAGTGTCCGTTGCTGTAGTTTATATCGAAGTATGCGGGTGCGCCGGTTGTCACGGTGACGGAGGGCTTATTAAATGCGCCGCCGTATACCAGTATGGTTGCGATATCGGAGGTTCCCTCCACTTGATTTACCTTTGTGCGGTCTGCGGGGTTCACTGCCGTGTTTCCGACAGTCAGGGTGATATCCGCTGTCGCGGGTGTGCCTGCGCTGTCGGTCACGCGGATTATGAGATTTTCATTTGCTCCTGCCGCCGTCGGTGTGCCCGAAACCGTACCGTCAGGGGCAACCGCAAGCCAAGCGGGACCGGAAACCTTGGAGAAGGTATACGGTGCCGTGCCGCCTGTCGCGCCGATTGCTACGGAGAAGGGAGTGATCGCCACGCCGCTTTGCGTATTGCCGATATTCCATATGTCGTTCTTTGCAAATGCAAGCGGTGTGCCTGCGGGTGCCGTGACCGTATATTCGGGAGAGTTCGCATTTACATACGAAAAGGTGTCAGCCACTGAGGGGCTGTCTGTCGTCCATGCCGCGCCGTCTACCGTAACGGTGACGCCTGCGCCGTCAAGCACGTGCGTCAAGCCAGCCGCTTTGTCAATGCGA
>CAKSLR010000047.1 GCA_934467435.1 uncultured Eubacteriales bacterium
GCAGAATCATACTCTCATACTGGTTATACTTGGTGAACCGCAGCGCGCTGAAGTCGGGCAGCCCGTCAATGTGGTGGACATAGCGGCAGAGGTAGCGCTTCATCTCCAGGGCGCTGGACCAGCGCTGGAACGCGAACATGGTCTGCCAGTAGAGCCAGAAGTTCGTCTGCCAGAAAGAGTCGGGCAGCACCTCGGAAATCTTCTTATCTTCCAGATCCTTTTCGGGGGTGATGAAAAGTTTCGAGAGCGCCATGGCGGATTCTTTGTCCAGCGCAAACTTTTTGTCGGTGTGCGCATCTTCTCCGCGCCGGACAGTGGCACGGCAGAGCGAATAGTTCGGGTCGTGTTTATTGAGCCAGTAGTATTCGTCCAGCACCGATATGCCGGGGGTCTCAATGGACGGCACATCGCGGAAGGTGTCCCACATCACCTCAAAGTGGTTGTCCATCTCGCGCCCGCCGCGCATATAAAAGCCTTTTGTCACGTCCTTGCGCCCGTCGCAGCTGCCGCCGGCAAGTTCCAGTTTTTCAAGAAGGTGGATGTGCTCTCCCTTCATCTGCCCGTCACGAACCAGGTAGAAGGCTGCCGTAAGTCCGGCAAGTCCCGTGCCGATGATATAGGCAGATTTTTTATCGACATCCTTCGGCTTCTCGGGATGTGCGAACGCCTCATAAGTTCCTGCTGAATAATACATGGTAAACCTCCTGCAATTTTGTTTTGTGATTCTATTATATCCGTTTTTGCGGCGATTTCCATCAGCAGAAAAGGCGCCGTGATAAAGATTTTATCACGGCGCCCGAATGTGTAAAAAATTTTATCAGATCGGCGGTTTTGCCGAAATGTCAGAGGCGAAAACGCGAAAGCGCTTCCGAGAGCGAATCCCGGATCAGAATGGCAAGCCGGTCAACGATTTGTTTGGGGTCTGCCCTCATGTCCTCCTTGATCCAGTCCAGCATAATGCCGATGAAGATATAGGAATAGACCCGCGCGATGAATTCCTTGTCTTCCTCCCGCACGGTAAAACTCCCCGCCTGTTCGTTGATCACGCCGAGAATCAGGTTGTCGGTCAGCGGTTTCAGATATTTTTCCACCTGCTCGCGGTCCACACAGTGGTAAACATTCATAATGAAGGGTTTGTTCGCCAGCACCGCCTCAAAGATGTTCAAAAACCCCTCCTGCCAGGTGTCGTGCGTTTTCTTTTCTTCCAGCGCCTTTTTTGCATCCTCAAGGCAGGACCATTCCACCAGATCATAAATATCCTTGAAGTGATAATAGAAAGTCATGCGGTTCATGCCGCAGTCATCCGCGATGTCGTTGATGGTGATCTTGGTCAGCGGTTTTTTGAGTAACAGATTCTTCAGCGATTGTTCCAGTGCCCGTTTGGTTACCTGTGACATATTCTACCTCCGCCATGCCGGCGCACGGACGTTGCCGCCCGCGCCTTCGTTCCTTTTTAGGATACCATATCTTTTCCCGATTTTCAAGCCCCGATCGGTAAACAAAACACCGGGTAGATCCATCTACCCGGTGTTTTGTTGTGTATCCGAAAACGCAACCGTAAAAGAACAGCTCGTTCGGATCATACTTCATTGGTGACCCGTACGGGAATCGAACCCATGTTTTCGCCGTGAGAGGGCGATGTCTTAGCCTCTTGACCAACGGGCCATTTGCAGAACATTGCTATTATAGCACATCGGTTTGTAAATTGCAATAGTTTTTTTCAAAAAATCCAAAAAAGTGCCGAAATTCTTTTCCGCTTCCTGCCATAGTTACCATGGGGGAAAACGGAAAAAGAAAAAATCCCTTTGTCTGCGGGGGTGATTTTCGGTGGGAGAGGGTGGTGCGGGGAAGGGATTTCCTCTGCTGGATAAAACCGTTCCTTGCATACGGCGACCAAATCTGCTACAATATGGGCATGGCAAACGCCAAATCGGAAAGAAAGGAGGAAAGAACATGAAAAAAAGAAAAGGACGCCACGCACGACGATGTCTTTGCGTGCTGACGTTGGTGGCGATGCTGGTTGCCCTCGGCGGCAGCAGCGCGGCGGCAAGCGCCTGGCCGCGCGCCGACTACCCGAGCCGCGTACATACCCGATATGAGCGGATCCCCACCACCGTCAGCGCCTACGGGCGGCAGATTGACGACTGTTTTCTGATTGCCGAAACGACCTACGCCCCGCTCCGCTCGCTTTGCGAGAGCGTTTGCAGCGCGGGTGTGTGGTTTGATGCCAAAACACGTACGGCGTATGTGGAGTCAGACGGGCTTTTCGTCTCGGCACAGGACGGCGCCTACTACATTGTGGCAAACGGCAGGTATCTTTATGTGGATACGCCGGTTATGATTCTGGACGACGGCAGGACCTATGTGCCGATCCGCGCTTTGGCGCAGGCGCTTGGGTTGCGTGTGACCTGGAATGCCGCAACGCGCAGCGTGTCGCTGGATGGGTACGTGGAACCGATTCTGTCAGGGGAAGCATTCTACGATGCGGACGAGGTGTACTGGCTTTCCCGCATTATTTCGGCGGAAAGTCAGGGGGAACCGCTCCTTGGGCAGATCGCCGTCGGGAACGTGGTGCTGAACCGTGTGCGTTCGAAAGAATTCCCGAACACCATTTACGGGGTGATTTTTGACCGGAAGGACGGCGTGCAGTTCACGCCCGTTGCCAACGGTACGGTTTACGCAAAGCCTTATTACCTTTCGGTCATTGCCGCGAAGTTGTGCCTGGAGGGCGTTACGGTCTCCGACCGGGTGCTTTATTTTCTCGAACCGTCCAAATCCACCTCGCTTTGGGTCATCTATCACCGCCCCTTTGCCTTTGTGATCGGTGCGCACCACTTTTATCGGTAAGGCGGAATCTTTTTCTCCGAAATCTGCGGCAAGGACTTGAAATGAGGGGGGAATTGCTGTATAATGAAAGGGAAAATTCTGCGAAAAGAGGTCTTTCGTACCATGTATTATCACATCAAGGTGGCGGGGCTGGAGCGGGATCTGAAACTCTGCCCGTTGAATGACACGCTCTCCATCGCCGCGTTTATTATGTTCGGGGATGTGGAACTGACCGAGAAGTGTGCTGCCGCGCTGCTTGCCAAAGCACCGGCGTTTGATGTTTTGCTGACGGCAGAATCCAAAGGAATTCCGCTGGCTTACGAAATGGCGCGGCAGGCGGGCACCAACCGCTATCTCCTGGCGCGGAAAGAGGCAAAGGTGTATATGTCCGATGTGGTGAAATACGAGGTCAACTCGATCACCACCAAGCATCAGCAGACCCTGTATCTGGACGGGGATGACGCCGCCTATCTGCGCGGCAAGCGCGTTCTGATTGTGGATGACGTCATCAGTACCGGCGAGTCGCTCCTTGCCCTGGAACACATTGTGAAGGAGGCGGGCGGCATCATCGCCGGTAAAATGACCGTGCTTGCCGAAGGGGACGCACAGGATCGCGATGATATTGTTTATCTTGAAAAACTTCCGCTTTTCCATGCGGACGGCAGGATTTTAGAGTAACGTTCCGTAAAAAGAACCCGTGCGACGATGGTCGCACGGGTTCTTTTTTACGCCTCCAGCCGGGCGCGGATGGCTTGCAGAAACGGCAGGGAAGTGTACACGGTCGCCTGTGTGCCGGGGGTAAGGAGGGGAAGCAGGTCGCGCGTGATGATGCCGTCCCGCAGGGTGGCATGGCATGCGTCCTCCAGCCGATCGGCGAACGCGCAAAGATCGGGGGTGCCGTCCATCTCTCCCCGTTTTCGCAGGGCGCCGCTCCAGGCAAAAATGGTCGCCATGGGGTTGGTGGAGGTTTCCTCTCCCTTGAGGTAACGGTAGTAGTGGCGGGTTACGGTGCCGTGCGCCGCCTCGTATTCAAATTTCCCGTCGGGGGATACCAGTACCGATGTCATCATGGCAAGCGAGCCGAACGCCGACGAAACCATGTCGCTCATCACATCGCCGTCATAGTTTTTGAGCGCCCAGACAAAGCCGCCCTCGCTGCGGATGACGCGCGCCACCGCATCGTCGATCAGGGTATAAAAGTACTGAATGCCCTTTGCGTCAAACGCCGCGCGGTAATCGCGCGCAAAAATCTCTTCAAAAATCAGTTTGAAGGTCTGGTCGTATTGCTTGGAGATGGTGTCTTTGGTGGAAAACCACAGATCCATGCCGACCGAGAGGGCGTAGCGGAAGCAGGAGTGGGCGAAAGAGCGGATGGAGGGGTCGGTGTTATATTGCCCCTGCAGCACGCCGCCCGAAGAAAAATCAAAAATCGTTTCGCGCCGTTCTTCGCCCCCCTCGGGGGTAAAGACCAGTTCTGCCCTCCCCGCCCCCGGCACGCGGTATTCGGCGGCGCGGTAGACATCGCCATAGGCATGACGGGCAATGATAATCGATCTCTTCCATCCCCGCACGGCGGGGCGGATATTTTCGGCAAGGATGGGGGCGCGGAACACCGTGCCGTCCAGGGCGGCACGGATGGTGCCGTTCGGGCTTTTCCACATTTCGGAGAGCCCGTATTCCTCTACCCGCTGCCGGTTGGGGGTGATGGTGGCGCACTTGACCGCTACGCCGTACGTGCGGTTGGCAGCCGCTGCCGCGTGGGTCACGGCGTCCTTTGTCTTCTCCCGGTTCGGCAGGGAGAGGTCGTAATACTCGCTTTTCAGGTCAACAAAGGGCAGAATCAATTCGTCCTTGATCATGCGCCAGAGTACCCGCGTCATTTCATCGCCGTCCATTTCGACAAGCGGCGTCTTCATCTGGATTTTAGCCATGCAGGTTGCCTCCTTCTTTGGTGTAGGGTAACAGTCCGCCTGCCCGCAGAATGGCAATCTGCCGTAGGCTGAGGGGGCAGAGAAGCGGGTAACGCTCTCCGCGCGTCCGGTTCTCCAGCACCACGCGCCCGTGGGGGAGAGCCTCGTGCAGGTGGAAGAGGGTCAATTCGTCCCCCTCCGCCATGCGGTCATAGTCGGCGGGGTTCTCCAGCACGAGGGGTAAAATGCCGGCGTTGATGAGGTTGGCGGCGTGGATGCGGGCAAAACTCTTTGCTACTACGGCACGGGTGCCGAGGTAAAGCGGGACGAGCGCCGCGTGCTCCCGCGAAGAACCCTGCCCGTAGTTTTCTCCGCCAAGGAGAATGCCGTTCCCCGCTGCCTGCGCGCGGGCGGGGAAATTTTCGTCACACACCGAAAAACAGAAGCGGGAGAGGTAGGGAATGTTCGAGCGGTAGGGCAGAATCTTTGCCCCTGCCGGCATAATGTGGTCGGTGGTGATGTTGTCGCCCACCTTCAGCGTCAGGGTGGCGCGGATTTCATCCGGCAGGGGCGGGGCAACCGGTAGCGGTTTGATATTCGGTCCGCGCAGAATCTCCACCTTGTCGCAGTCTTCTTCGGCGGCGGGGGGAAGAATCGCGCTGTCGTTCACCGCAAAAGCGGGGGGCATGGGAATTTCGCGATATTCCCCAAGCGTGCGCGGGTCGGTAATGTAGCCTGTGATGGCGGAGGCAGCGGCGATTTCGGGGGATACGAGGTAGACCGAGGCATCCCGCGTGCCGCTGCGCCCCTCAAAATTGCGGTTGAAGGTGCGCAGCGAAACGCCGCCCGAATTCGGGGAAAAGCCCATGCCGATGCAGGGACCGCAGGCACATTCCAGCAGCCGTGCGCCGCTTGCCAGAATCTGCGAGAGCGCGCCGCTGTCGGCAAGCATGGAAAGTACCTGGCGCGAGCCGGGCGAGACCGAAAGACTCACGTGGTCGGAGATGCGCTTGTCGCGCAGGATATCCGCCACACGCAAAAGATCCCGCAGCGATGAGTTGGTGCAGGAGCCGATGCAGACCTGATCGACCCGCACATCGCGCAATTCGGAGACGGGGCGGACGTTGTCGGGGCTGTGCGGGCAGGCAAGAAGGGGAACCAGGTCGGAGAGGCAGAGGTCAATTTCCTTGTCATACACCGCGTCGGGGTCGGCGGAGAGGGGAGAGAAATCCGCCTCCCGCCCCTCGGCGGCAAGAAACGCGCGCGTCACGTCATCGGAAGGAAAGATGGAGGTGGTGGCGCCGAGTTCGGCACCCATGTTGGTAATGGTGGCACGCTCGGGCACCGAAAGGGTCAAGGCGCCCTCGCCCCCCCATTCGATGATGGCGCCGACCCCGCCCTTGACCGAGAGGCGGCGGAGCAGCTCCAGCGCCACATCCTTGGCACTCACCCACGGGGCAAGTTTCCCCGTGAGGTTGACGTGGTAGATGCGCGGCATGGTAATGGTGTAGGCGCCGCCGCCCATGGCAACGGCAACGTCCATGCCGCCCGCTCCCATGGCAAGCATCCCCATGCCGCCGCAGGTGGGGGTGTGACTGTCAGAGCCGATCAGGGTCTTGCCCGGTACGGCAAAGCGCTCCAGGTGTACCTGATGGCAGATGCCGTTGCCGGGGCGGGAAAAATAAACCCCGTATTTCTGCGCCACCGACTGAATGTAACGGTGGTCATCGGCATTCTCAAAGCCGGATTGCAGGGTGTTGTGGTCAATGTAGGCGACTGAGCGTTCGGTCTTTACCCGACGGATGCCGATGGATTCGAGTTCGAGATACGCCATCGTGCCGGTGGCGTCCTGCGTCAGCGTCTGGTCAATGCGAAGGGCGATTTCTTTCCCCCGCACCATCTCTCCGCCAACCAGGTGGCGGGCAATGATCTTTTCAGCAAGGCTCAGTCCCATGGCCTGTTTCCTCCTCTAAAATGCTGTCCCGCGCGTTGGTCACGTGCAGAACGGTCATTGCCTCCGCGCGGTTCTGATCGCGGGCGGCAATCGCTTCATAAATTGCCACATGTTCTTGTTGCGAAAGTGCGGCGCGGCTCTTGTGCGTGATCGATGCCTCACGGTATTTCATGGTCTTGCGGTGAAGTTCGCTCAGCACGCTGGAAAGATGCACCGAGCCGGACGCCCGGTAAAGCAGGGCGTGAAAGCGACTGTCGGTTCCCCGGATGTTGGCGGCGTCTTCCCGCGTGCAGTAAAACTCCTGCAGGTCAAGGCACTCTTTCATTTCGCGCAGATCCTCCTCGCTTGCCGCACGGCAGGCAAGGCGTGCCGCCATGCCTTCAATGCGGATGCGCATTTCGTAGATGATCTGCATATCTTCTGCCGAGATGCCGACCACCCGTGCCCCGCGGGATGCCATCTCGACCAGATTCTCCTGCGCCAGACGGTAGATTGCCTCCCGCACCGGGGTGCGGCTGACCTGCAGCGCCTCCGAAAGCCCCAGTTCGGTCAGAATTTCTCCCCGTGCGTAAGTTCCCGTCAGAATATCGTTTTCCAGCCGATCAAAGATCTGATCTGCCATGGAAAGACTTTTGTGTTCCATTCGGCTCCCTTTCTCCCTCACAGGCGGGCAAACCGCCCGCCCGAAAGTTCTTCGAGTTTTTCTTCCAGTTCGATGTTCGAGAGCGTGGCGACCCGCCCGCCCTCGTAGATTTCATCCACCCACGCTTTCATAGCGACGACAAGCGGATCTTTTTTGTCCACCTTCTCCCCGCCCGTCAGGTGATAGTTTTCGTTGATCCAGTAGGCAATGCCCGCCAGTCCCGAGGTTTTACCGATCATCACGCCGGCGGGGCGGTGGAGCAGCCGCTCGGTGTTGAAGATGTTGTAGATTTCTTCATCTTTCATCAGACCGTCCGCATGAATGCCCGCACGGGTCACGTTGAAGTTTCTGCCGACAAACGGGGTCATGGGCGGAATCCGGTAGCCGATGCGCTCGCGGAAATAGTCGCCGATTTCGGTAATTACGGTCGGATCCATGCCGTCAAGCGACCCGCGCAGCGAGGCGTATTCAAACACCATGGCTTCCAGCGGAATATTGCCGGTCCGTTCCCCGATGCCGAGCAGCGAACCGTTGACGGCGCTGGCACCGTAGAGCCAGGCGGTGGCGGCGTTGGCGACGGCTTTGTAAAAATCGTTGTGCCCGTGCCATTCGAGCATTTCGCTCGGCACATCCGAGTAATGCTGCAACCCGTAAATAATGCCCGGCACGCTGCGGGGCAGCGCCACCTCGGTGTAGGGAACGCCGTAACCCATGGTGTCACAGGCGCGGATTTTGACGGGAATTCCCGCTTCCCGCGAGAGGGCGGAGAGTTCGTTGACAAACGGTACCACAAACCCGTAGAAATCCGCGCGGGTGATGTCCTCCAGGTGGCAGCGCGGCACCACCCCCTCTTCAAACGCCATGCGCACGGTGGAAAGATACTGCTCCATCGCCTCACGCCGGGTCATTTTCATCTTCTTGAAGATGTGGTAGTCGCTGCACGAAACCAGAATGCCTGTTTCCCGGATGCCGAGGTCGCGCACCAGTTGAAAATCTTCTTTGGTGGCGCGGATCCAAGTGGTGATTTCTGGAAAGCGGAGGTAAAGTTCTTTACACTTTTCAATGGCTTCACGGTCTTTTTTGCTGTAAACAAAAAATTCGGTCTGCCGGATGATGCCGAACGGACCGCCGAGGCGGCTCATCAGCCGGTAAAGGTCCACAATCTGTTCCACGGTGTAAGGTTCCACCGACTGCTGCCCGTCACGGAACGAGGTATCGGTAATCCAGATATCCTTCGGCATATTCATCGGCACGCGGCGGTGGTTGAAGGCGACTTTCGGAACGTCCTCATAATTATAAATATCCCGGTACAGGTTCGGGTCTTTTACATCCTGAAGAGAGTAATGGTAGTTCTTTTGCTCTAACAGGTTGGTCTTTTCCGAAAATTCCAGCATAGCGGTATTCCTTGCCTTTCTGTATTTGTGTGTACAATTATATAGGATGAAAGCCGATTTGTCAAGGGCGATTTTGAAAAATTCAAAAACAGCGATATTTGGATTGAATTTGCATAATATAAGCAAAATTGAGAGAGAAACATTTTGATTCGAACAAAACGAAAAAAACCGCCGCCCTGCCGGGCGGCGGTTCTTTTTTTGGTTACGGTTTTCCTTTTTCCAGTTGCCAGGTCTTTTTTTCGTAGTCCACCGTCACGCGGCTGCCGTCGGCATAGGTGGTGCGGTACACGCCGGGGGCAATTTCCTCGTGATTCTCCATCAGTTCCCATTGCAGGTAGGAAAGGGCGTCGTATTCTTCGGCAAGCGTGCGGGATGCCGCCACGAATTTTTTGTGCGTTTCCCGGTTTTCATACACATAGTCGATGTCGCCCATCCAGTTTTTTCGGTCGTCTGTCTCCTTCACAAAGCGGGAATAGTAGTAGATTGCCGGGCGCCCGCCGTATTCGATCACCTTCAGGCGGTCATCGGGGTCGCGGCTGACTGCGGCGTTGACCGTGCGGCAGTAGGGGTTATAGAGCAGAATGCCGTGATACACCATGGAAAAAAGCGGTACGTGGACGTCTAACCACCCTCCGTAAGAGGCGCCCTTTTCGGCAAAGGAAGCATAGAGAACATAATCGCAGCCCGCAAGGCAGTGGTCATAGCCGCCCTCCGACGCCGAACCGCCGAAGCGGTCGCGGGCAAGGGCAAGGGTGCGCGCCCAGGTCTCTGCCCCTTCCCGCCGGGTCAGGGGGTGCGCCTGGCTGTAGCAGGCGCGCGGCGGCACGGCGCTCATCACGTCAATATAGTGCAGCCCCGTAAACCCGAGCGCGCGTACGCGCGGCAGATTTTCTTCTGCCTGCCGCAGCCCGCAGGTCGGGCAGAGGCGGTAGGGTCTGCCGGCACTCCAGATGCCGTTCGGCGCCACATGGATCCTGCCGTTTTCCTCCACGATCAGGTCATCCTCGGAAAAACAGTCGGCAATCCCGTAGGCACCGGTGCTGTTGGTGTGGCAGGAGATGAGGTAGCCGAGGTCTGCGGCATGGGCGGTCAGGCGGCGCAGCCCCTCTTCTCCCCCAAGGGATTCCTCCACCGGGAAAAGTTGCGGGTAGCGGCCGTCATGCCCCCGCATATTCCAGCCCACGAGGCAGAACTCCGCCCGCACAATGCCCGCGGCATGGTATTCGTCCATCAGATTTTCCACCTCGGCAAAGGTGCAGGCAACGTGCATCGGCGGCTCGTTTTCGGGGGTCTGGTCGGGCACGGGACTGGGCACGGGCTTCCACCCCAGCCGCACGCGGACGTAAAGTGATCCCGCCGCACGGGTGAGCGTTTCGTTCTGTCGGGTTCGCAGGGTGCGGAAATGGCAGCGCGTGAGGCGGTAGGTGCGGTAACAGTGCGCCATTTCCACCCACCCTGCCGTGTCGGACAGGCGGGTCACCTCCACCGCAATCGGCTCCTCGGGCGCGCGCCCCTTCAGCCGGAAACGGGGGAAAAGCCGGTATTCGCCCCCCTTGACGCGCACAACGCGCGCCGATTCATAAGGGTTCCCCGTAACGATGGCAGCATAGGTGCCGCGTTTGGTTTTTGCGCCCAAGAGGGAGAGGGCAAGCGCATCGGTGGTCCATTCTCCGTCGGGGCGGTCGGTAAAACAGGTCAGCCCGCTGTCCGCCTCGCTTTGCGGTCCGCTGCCCTGTGCGATCAGGTAAAAACCGTCTTCTCCCGTATGTGCGGTGAAAAGTCCGGTATCAAAATCTAAGGAATCCACGGTCTCCCAGGCAAGCGGCTCTCCCACCGTCAGGCACGTGCAGCCGTCCTTTTCTTCTTCCGCAATGCGGAAGGGGTGTTCTTT
>CAKSLR010000048.1 GCA_934467435.1 uncultured Eubacteriales bacterium
AAAAAAACTCACCACACGGCGGTGTGCCGTTTGGTGAGTGAAAAATATTACGCGAGGAAGGAGAGACAATTCAGAAATTCGGTATTCCCGGAAGAAGCCACCGACACCGCAGCCCAACTTTGCTCCGAACCGCGGTAAACCGCGCGGCGAAGGGCACTGCACCCCTGAAACGCGCAGGCGCCGATGGAACGGATTCCATCGGAAAGCGTCACGCTTTCCAACTTGATACAGTTGGCAAAAGCATACTCCCCGAGCGTGGTCAGTTTGGCGGGCAGCGTAACCGATGACAACAGAGGGCAACTGGAAAATGCATAAGCGCCGATGGTCTCCAGCGAATTGACGGTGGAGAAGGAGATTTCCCGCAGAGCAAGACAACCGTAAAAGGCATATTCCCCAACAGAGGTCACATACTTCGGCAAGGAGATTTCCCGCAGGGCAAGGCAGCCGTAAAAAGCGTTGTTTCCAATGGTAACCAACATTTCCGGCAACTCGACCTTGGCAAGAGACGTGCAGCCGATAAACGCCCCCTCTCCGATTGTTTCCGTTTCCCCGCCAAATCGGACATCAACAAGGGAGGTACAGCCGGAGAAACAGCCGGTCGGCACTTCTTTCAGGAACGTGGGCATTTTCACCGTGGTCAGGGCAGTACAACCGGAGAATGCCCCTTCATACAGGTAAGTCAGCGAAGAAGGTATTTCCACCGTTTGCAATGCCGTGCAGTTGCGAAACACATATTTGCCGATATACGTGACGTACGGCATATCTACGCTCTCCAGCGCCGTACACCCGGAAAGCGCATAGGAAAGCAGCATTCTCGTGTTGGAGGAAAGTTCCAATTTCCGTATCTCTTTTCTGCCGGCAAACGCGCGGGCACCGATAATACCGACGCGATATCCGCTCATGGTATCCGGTAACCGGGCCACCTCGGCATCTCCATAATAACGGGTAATGAGAACGCTGCTCTCGTTCCCTTCTCCCATATCATAGATCACGTAACGGAAGGCACCGTTATAGGAAAAGAGATCTTCCCGCCCGTAACCGTAATACACAGCATCCTCATCACTATCCGTCCAGCGGGTAGTAAAGCCGCTTGGTTTTTGTGCATTGGCACAATAGATTACAAGACCGGCGGCACCGTAAAAGGCGCGATCCGCCACCACCGTTACTGACTTCGGCAAAAATACTTCCTCCAGTGCCGTACAGCCGTTAAACGCATAGGCGTTGATCGAAGTCAATCCCTCCGGCAAGAACGCATTTTTCAGCGACGTACAATGATAGAACGCATATCCGTCTATCACCAACAACCCGGCAGGGAACGTCACCGATCGGAGCGCTTTGCAATCCGCAAAAACGTAATTCGGCAGGGTCTCCAACGTGCCGGGCAAAGAAACGCGGGTAAGCGACGTACACCCGCGGAATGCCGCGGCTCCCATCTCCCGCAGCGTTGCGGGCAACTGTACCTCGGCAAGGGCGGTGCAACCGTAAAACGCCTCTTTACCGATGGTCAGCAAACTGTCGGGCAGTGAAACGCCCGTAACATGCACCGCGCCGGAAAAAGCCCGGTCGGCGATGGCAATTGTTCCTTCCCGTACCTCCACCGTAGTATTTTCGGCAGAAGAAGTTTTATAACGGTAGAGCACCCGTCCGGCATACACAGGGGCATTGTCTGCCTGCAGGTAATACCAAAGCGTGTGCAGGAGTGCGGAACTGTCCACCTGCGTCAGCGCGTCAGGGAACGCCATCTCAGCAAGGTGATAGCACCCCTCAAACACTTCATCCCGCAGTGTGGTCACGGTAGAAGGGAGCCCTACTTTCTCAAGGTTTTCACACCCGGAGAAAAGGCCGCTTTCCAACACCGTCAATCCATCCGGCAGCACCACTTCCCGCAGTGCCGTGCAGTTATGAAATGCATATTTGCTGATGCTGTGTACGCTTTGCGGAATGGAAACAGACGACAAGGTAAGGCAGCCTTCAAACGCATCTCTGCCGATGGCGGTGATGCCGTCCTCCAGCACCACACGCTCCAGTGCGGTACATTGATAAAACAAACTCCGGGAGACCTGACCGACACTGCCGGGAACGGTAAAAGACCGAAGCGAAGTGCAGCCGGCAAAAGCACGGTCGCCAATAGCGGACAAGGCACCGAAACGCACTTCCTCAAGAGCGGTACAGCCGGAAAATGCGTCATTACCGATGGTATTCACACCATCCGGAAGCGTCACCTTTCTGAGGGTGGTACAGGAAGAAAATGCGTAACTCCCCACGGCGGTCAAAGGCAATTCACCGCCGCCCATATCCGCAGGAATCTCTACCCGCGCAGGGAGCACCAACTCTTCCGCATTGCCCTGATACGCATATACGGAAAGGCTGTCTTCCTTTTTTTCATATACAAAGTCCCCTACCGTGATCTTTGTCAGTACCACTGTAGGATCCTGCGGCTCCACATCCGGGTCCAGTCGAGGTTTTGTACAGGCGCAAAGAGCCACGAGGAACAAGAGGCACAAAAGCACCGGCAACCGATGCAACATTTTTTTCATAAAACTTCCCCCAAGCAGCACAGCCTTCCGCGACGCTGCGCTGATATTCTTCCCCATTATTGTACCACATTACCCCTTCTGCTGTCAACCGCAGAAGCGGTGAGCAAAGTGTTACTTTTTTCGACGGCAAAGCGCGATTCCCACCATGCCGCAGAAGAAAACCGCAAGTGTCCCGCAAAAGGCGCCGGTAGTATCCAAGCATACATCCCAAACGGACGCGTATCTTCCGGGTACAAAAAACTGTATTCCCTCGTCTATGGCAGCGGCAACGGCTGCCATGCCGGTCCCACACAAAGGAGAAAGCCACTTGCGATCTGCGCGGACAAAAGCGGCACCGCCGAGGAAGAAGCCGAGCATCGCAAACTCGGAAAAATGCGCCACCTTACGCAAATTCCGATAAAAGAAACCGACAACCGGGTGGGATAGATCAAAATGCTCTGCAAGGAAAGCAGCCACCCGACCGCTTTGTTCGGTTGAAGAAGAGGCGTTCCGCATGGAGTTCGACCAGATGAAGAGCAACGTTGCCACACTCAGAACGACAAAAATCAGAAAGCGGACCTTTTTTCCTCTCATGAGCGCCTCCGTACTGACATCAGGTGAGCAGTTCCTTTTCGGTGAACAAGTACTTTTTCCCGCAAAAACGGCAAACAACCTCAAGCTCCCGCGGTTTTCCTTCCGCCTCCTGCGCGTTCAGCATATCGCGGATTGCAGCAGGCTGCAGACGATGCATGGCACCCGCCATTCTCTCACGGCTGCACGTGCAGGCATACCTGACTTCCAGTTCATCAAACGGGTCAAACGGAATTCCCGCCAGCGCGAGTTCCGCAATTTCCATATTACTCTTACCGCAGTGAAAGAGTTCCGAAAGCCCCGCCAAATTTGCTATATTTTTTTCCAGTTGTGCAATCACATCCTCGGCGGCAAAAGGGAGAAGCTGAATGAGCACCCCGCCCGCCGCCAGGCAACTACCATCCTTATCCACAAGAACCCCGAGGGCGCACACCGTGGGAATTTGCTCACTTTCCGCAAAATAGGCGGCGATGTCTTCGGCGATCTCCCCGCTTTTCAGCGCCACCGTACCGCTCTGCGGCAGGTCTGCCCCCGCAATCTCACGGATAACGGAAAGCGTACCTTCCCCGACTGCTGCACCGACATCCAGTTTCCCGCTTGCCTTCCGCGGCGGATCTGCGAGCGGGTTTTGAATATACCCGCGCACATTCCCGTAATAATCGCTGACAGCCAAGATACGACCCGCCGCGCCGTTCCCCTGTACGGAGAGCGTCAGGCTATCATTTTTTTCAGGCAACATGACGCCGATCATGGATGCGGCAGTCAAAAGGCGGCCGAGTGCCGCCGTTGCGGTCGGCGCTGTGTGGTGACAGGCGATGGCGGCATTGACAATCGGACGGGAGTTCAACACGGTAATTCTGGCACTGCCGTCACGGGTCATACCGCGCAGCATGGTAGCATATTCTTCTGTTCCTTTCATAAAGACTCCTTAATCGCCCTTGCGGCGATGTAATAGCGTTCGGTGGTATCGGTGATCGGCGAAAAGCGGTAATCAGATGAGACAGAGAGTAGTTCCATCCCATTTTCCGCCAAAAGGCGACGCAGCGCACGCAGAGAATAGACCCGCTCCCGCTGGCACTCCTCTTTTCGTGTGTATTTGCCGTCCGGTAATTCGGCAAACAGATTGATATAAAAATCGCACAGTCCGCTTTTTTTACGGTAGACATTCTGCCAGGCGCAGAAAACACCGCGGTCTTCCAGCAGATACGCACGGTCGCCGTAAACCGTTTCAAATTTATAAGGGGAATTGACATCAAAGAGAAAAATTCCGTTTGGCACCAGGTAATTATGAACCCAGTGAAAGCAGCGGGAGAGCGCAGCGCGGGCGGTAATATGATTCACGGCATCCAGGCAGCAGACCACTGCTTCCACTGTTCCATACAATTCAAACTCGCACATATCCTGGCAAAGCAGCAACACCCGGTCGGCAAGCCCTGCGCGAGCACAACGCCGGCGCGCCATATCGAGCATTTCGGGAGAGGCATCCACACCGATCATATCATAGCCGCGACGGGCAAGGGTAAGCGTCATGCTTCCCGTTCCGCAGGCAAGATCCAGTACCGATTCCACATTTCCCGGAAAATAGCGACGGAAATTCTCTTCCGCAAAATCCGCCCAGGCAGAATAATCTACTTCCCCGTTCAGCGCGTCGTAAAAAGGTGCCAGCGCATCGTACAGCTTTTCTTCCATGCTTACTCCTCCGGTGCGGAAAGACGGGAAAGAACACAACTGTATCCGTTCCCGTTTTTCAGAGAACGGCTGACGCGGCTGATGGTTGCGGTGGAAAGCCCGGTTTCCTCTGCCACATCCAAATAACTGGCGCCACTGTGCAGCATTCTTGCCGCAAGCAACCGCCGCGACATTTCCTCTACTTCCGCCGTAGTGCAGACATCTTCAAGAAAGGCGCGGCATTCCTCCGGCGTTTGCAAAGACAGTATCGCCTGGCACAGTGCGGCAATATTCCCACGCGCTTCTCTTTTATTCTTTTGCATAGTTGACCTCCTTCATTGATATCGGGTATCATCCCGCAAACGGGAGATGACTTCACCCGGGTTCAGCCGATCGGCGGCGTAGGCGAGCCGAAGCAACTCTGCCGGGATATAAGGGTCATATTTGTCAAATGTGGGGCTTTCGGCTTCTCCGACCAAAGACGTAGGATCCAGCCCATCCCGCACCAGTTCCCGCAGACGGGAAAGCAAGGCATTGCCGTCTGCCTGCCATGCCTTAAAGATCATATAACAACATCCCTCACAGGACAGGTCGCTGATGCCGAGCGCCTTACTGTTTTTGAGTAACAGGCGACGCAGCGTGCGGAACGCGCGGGTGCCGAGCCACGGGAACAGGGCAAAACTGCTGCCGCCAAGGGAAATCACCATGTGATCTGCCATGGAAGTATTTTTCGCCAGATGTCTTGCCGTTTCCAGACGGGCAGCCGCATTCGGTAAAAGGTAGGCGTACGATGCTTCCCCAAACAGAATATCCCGCATTTTTTCCAGAATACGTGTGTGAATTTCCCCGCTGTCCCCCGGCCAGGAAATCTCCATTTTTCCTTCTACCGGTTTGACATAGATCAGGCGGCGCGGTATGTCCGCGTCCGTTACCTCCCACACACGTCCCGCCAGGGCAAACCGATCTCCGATCGGCGGCGGATTGGTAATGGTACCGATTTCATCCGATTCGCAACGAACCGTAAAGTCTTCACTATCCTTGAACACGGCATAAAACTGGTAACTGCCGATCAGCCGCTCTCCGCGCACCCCAATAATGATGCCCTTTTCCTCGGTCATTTCTAAGTAATCGTTCTCCAACATGGAGATAAGGAGGGTACGGTACGCCACCCGCGGGATGGTAGCGAGCGGAAACAGCCCGAGCACCCGTTCGGCAAGTTGCTTCGGGCGCAATTCGCCGGAGGATGCCAGCACACTCAAAGTTTGATGGAACGCCAGGCTCAGCGGCCATTTTTTTGTACGGGGCGGCTCGATAAACCGTTCCGTGCGATACAGTTCGACAATTGCGATGGCACGCAAAAGCCCCCAGGGGACCAGTTGCGGCAACGGAGTATTGGGCAGTGGCGTCTCCTCACGGAACACCTCAATCATTTCCGGCGGTTCGCCGCGTCTTCCGGAACGCCCCAACCGCTGCAAAAAGCCGCTGACCGAAGTAGGGGCATCCATCTGCGCGACCCGTTCCAGTCTGCCGATGTCGATCCCGAGTTCCATGGTCACCGTAGCACAGGTCACCACGCGCTCTTCCCCTTCCTTCATCCGCTTTTCTGCATCCTCCCGCAGTGCGGCGGATAGATTTCCGTGATGGATATAAAAGCGATCCGGTTCCCCACGCGTTTTGGCAATCTGCCGCAAAGTAGCCGTCACATATTCAGTTTCCTCGCGGGAATTGGAAAAGACGAGCGCCCGTTTTCCGACAACGGCATCATAAAGAAATTCATAACCTGGGTCAAGTTTGGCGCGAACATCGGACGTTTTTTCCGCAGCATTCGGTGTTTGATCTGCCTGCGGATTCTGAATATAAAAATGGGCAAAACCGAGCCGCCAACGTAGTTTTTCCTCTGTACGGGGGGCAATGCGCGTTTCCCTGCCGCTCCCCGCGCCAAGCCATTTTGCCGCCAGTTCCACATCCCCGATGGTAGCGGAAAGACCGATACGCCGTGGCATAGCAGGTAGCAACCGCGACAGACGGCAAAGTTGGCAAATGACCTGGCTGCCTCGGTCAGCACCGATCAGGGTATGAATTTCATCCAGTACCACGTACCGCAAATCCCCGAAAATACGCCCAAGATCCCCGCTACGCCGCATCAGCATACTTTCCAGTGACTCCGGCGTGATCTGCAAGATACCTGCCGGGTTTCGCAAAAGTCGCTCCTTCTGCGCCGCCCCGACATCCCCATGCCAATGAGTCAGAGGTATCTGTGTTTCCTCAAGCAGTTCCTCCATTCGGGAAAACTGATCGTTAATCAGGCTTTTCAGCGGCGCGATATAAAGAACGCTGACGCCGGGTTGCTTCGCAGGGTTCGCGCACAGATCGGCAAGGATCGGAAAGAAAGCCGCCTCCGTCTTACCGGACGCAGTCGCGCCCGTTAAAAGCAGGTTATCATCCGTGTCCAGAATGGTCTTGGCAGCAAACACCTGGGCGGGGTGCAGTTTTTCCCACCCGTGGCGATAGATATACTCCCGGATAAACGGAGGGAAACGTGAAAAAACGTTTTCTCTCATAGGCGCGGCGCTACCTCCTTTCATTTTCTTTCCTTCTCGTTAAAAATCAAGGTCTGCCGGGTTAAATCGGGTGTTTTCTTCGGTTTCTTGCGGTGCCTGCGTTGCTGCAGAGGTGTCGGTATCCGGCGATGCCATCCGTTTTACAAGATCCGCGAACGTAACCCCGCGATTTTCGGTCAGGATGTGAAGCAGGGCAAGGTAATCCCGGATAATCTCGCGCGGTGTGACCAGTTCCTCTGCTCCGGCGCGGGCAAGCGCCGTCTGCAAAAAGGTCAGCATTTCATCAGACGTCACCGGGGCAGCCCCCCCGGTCTGCTGCGCGTAAAGATTTGTCAAACGGGTAATGAGAGCAAACAATTCATCGTCTGACAGTCGGCGCAGGCGGATCACAGGTCCCGAAAGAGTTGTGTAACCCTGCTCGGCGAAGCGGCTGTCTGAGAGACGGCTGCGCAACGCTTCATAACTGAAAAGCCCGCGGCGGGTATCCTCTAAAAACTGCGGAGTACCGCCGAAAATCACGCCGAGATAGGGAGCGCGCCCCTGCAGAGTATCATTGAAGATGGCGAGCAGTTTTTCGTAATTGGCATCCCGGGAGACCCGATTCGGAATCTTATACAGATTGACGCACTCATCGATATAGAGTACAAGCCCCCGGTATCCGATCTTTGCGGCAAACAACGCCCAAAGTTTGATAAAATCGTACCAATTATCATCATCGATCACCAGACCAACGGAAAAACCGAGTTCGCGCCGCGCTTCCGTTTTGCTGCCGAATTCCCCGCGCAACCAACGCAGGCAGGCACTTTTCTTTTCCCCATCGTCCGCCATGGATGCCGTATAATAGGCAAGCAGCACGCGGGCAAAATCAAATCCACCTACCCCGCTTTCCAGTTTCGAGAGCGTAGAAAAAATCTGCATCTGCAAGCGGCGATCAAACTCCGCCGAATCCGGCGCAATGCCGGCAGCGGCGAGTTCGCTGCGCATGGCGGAAAAATGGCGGGAAAGCACAACCGGAAGCGCGCCGCCGTCTGGCGCCGCGCGGGATGCCAGATTCCGCAACAGTTCCCGGTACGTGGCAAGCCCGTAATCTGCCCCGCCACACAAACGGCGCTCGGGAGAGAGATCGGCATCTGCCGTCAGAAAACCACGCTCCAGCGCATAGCCGCGCGTCAGTTGCAGCAAAAAACTCTTACCGCTGCCGTAACGCCCAATCAGAAAACGAACAGCGGCACTTCCCTCTTCTACCGATTCCAGACTGGCAAGGAGGCTCTCTACCTCTTCATGCCGCCCAATGGCAATATACGGAGCCCCGATACGGGGCACCACCCCGGCGCCAAGCGACGCAAGCAGCGTGTTCAAAACACGGCGGGGTACTTTTACTTCTTCGGATTCTCGATCCATGCGGAAACCTCCTCCCGATAATCGGACAATATGGCATATCCCTCATCGGTATTTTCCAATACAATATCGCCAAAACTGTCTGCGCATTTTTCATTGATGCTGTCCGCAAGTTCTTCTTCCATCTTCCCCACCTCAGCAAGAAATGTCCTGACCGCAGCGCGATCCCCGGCGAGCAGCGCACGAAGGTACGTTGCCTCCTGCTCCCGTAAACCATGAGGCAGCGGCACAGACGATGACGTTTCCGCCACCGGCGTTTCCACCGGCACATGCGGCACTTTTTTTGTCGGAAAAGTCGGATCTGCCTCAATTTTTTCTTCTGGTTCTTCTGCAATCAAAAGTTTTGTTGTTTCCCAGGAATGCCGTTCGATCTGAACAGCGGAAGAAAGATGAACGCCACGACTCGGAGCTTCGTACCATTTTTCATACACCGGCGGCGGTTCCTTGCATGCCGGTGTCAAAGCATCTCGAAATCGGTCAAAGTAAGCGTCAATCTGAGCGGCGAAACGCCCGTCCAGTTCCATGCGGGCAAGACGACTTTTAATGCCGAGTAAGGCGCGCAACCGGTTCTCCGCATACTTGACCGCCGCCGTTACCTGCCCGCGCAGCGGAGAAAGGTCAGATAACGCCAGATACTCCACCGTTAGGTGGGATTTGATATGGTGGGCACAAAGCGACCCGCAGAATGCATCCCAGGAGCGGCGCGTCCGCGCTGCATTTTTCAGAATCCCTGTATCGGCAAACAAATCGCGCAGAACTCCGACGACCGCCCGCGGAATGTGCAAACCGAACGCATCGGCATATTCTTTGGCATAGCGGCTTTCCCGCCAGGCGTACTGAGAGAGGAACGCAAGTGCCGTCTCCACCCCAGCGGGTGAAAAGTCTCCCATGCCGCCGAGGTAAAACTCCTTGAGAGACGCATGGGGCAAAATTTTACCGAGAAATCCACGCATTTCCTCTGCCGGACAGGGCAACTCATGCACAAGGCAGTAATCGCAAAGCCATTCGGTCATGTATTTATCCATCCGCGGGAAAGCATCCCGGTATGCCCGCCAGACCGAAGCCAGTTGCAAGACGCCATCTTTCGGCGGGATATAATCCGGCAGATTAATGATCTCGTAGATATACAAGTAAAGATAACTTTCTTCGGTCATTCGGTACTCCCCGTGGCGCAGCCCCGACCGCCACCAGAAATAATAGCGCCGTTGTGCTTCAATTAACTGGGAATACTGCGGAATGTAAGAGAAAAAGTGTACAAAAGGGCACGCTTCCCCTTCTCTGTGCAGAAAGCGGATGGCATCGCGACGAAACTGACCGTAAAAATTATAAGACTCTCTGCGTCGCGCCACCGAAACGGAAAGCAGCCATGGATTATCCGCCGGATGATAGGATACATCGCCTGCCTCATTTTTTTGCGTGGTTTCTTCGTTTTTTCTCAAGGTTGGCGGAATTGTCTCCTCCAGCGCGCTTTTCGGCGGCGGAATCATTTCCCCTTCCTGCTCCGGCTTTACCGGGGAGGGGGTCGGTTCGGTTACCGTGGACAGCGGCACGGTTTCGACAAACGGTGTCGCTTGGTGTTCCCGCTTTTTCGGAGCCAACGCAGAAAGATCCCAGAAATCCTTCTCATCCTCTGAACCAAGCCCCACAGCGCTCCCCCCTGTTTCGAGT
>CAKSLR010000049.1 GCA_934467435.1 uncultured Eubacteriales bacterium
CACCTCGGGTGGCGGCGTGACGCTTTCGGGCGGGGAAGTGCTCGCTCAGCCCGCCTTTGCCCGCGCCCTGCTTGCCGCCTGTCGGGAACACGGTGTGCAGACCGCCATCGAAACGGGCGGCGGCGGACGGGAGAGCGACTTTCTCTCTCTGCTCCCTCTTTGTGATTTCGTGTATTTTGACATCAAGGCACGGGAAGAGGATTACCCCCGTATGGTCGGCATGCGCGCGGCAGGGGTGATGCAGAACCTCCGGCATCTGGAGGAGAGCGGCGTGCCGTATGTGCTGCGCCTGCCGCTGGTGCCGGGGGAAAATGATGACGACGCGGCGCTGCGCGCAGCGGCGGCGCTGTCTCGTCGCGCTCCCTCGTGCCTTGGGGCGGAGATGATGTTTTACCATACCCTCGGGGTCTATAAGTACGAGACGCTCTCGCGGACCTATTGCCTGCCCGATGCCCGCGAATATACGGGGGAAGAAAAGGCGGCAAAGCAGGCGGCGTTTGTCTTTTTCGGCGGCAGACTCTTCTCCGGCAATTTTTCCGAATAAATTTTTCGCCGATTCTTCGGCGGGGGTGCTGGACGCACCCCCGCCCTTTTCGTGTTTTCGGGGCGTTTTCGCTCCGTTTTTTTGCGTTTGGGCTTGCATTTTCCGTTTGCTGCGCCCTTTCGGTTTTTCGGCGCCTGCCGGGGGCGAAGCGGCGGCGGGCGCAACTTGTCGGGTGGCTGCCGTACGGGCGGAAAAAACAGGTGTCGTTGCCGCTTTTTTGAAAATTTTGCGGCAGTTTCCCGTCGGTTTTCACACAAAAACCACACGCGCCCCGTGTTTTATTAACAGTTTGTCTATATATATATGGTACAATTTCCGTATATCGTGTACCCGGCGGATGGCGCGCGCCGCCGTCCGCCGAACATTCCGAAAAATCCTGAGAAAAGGGTGCCATGACACCCGATGAGGCGTTTTATGATTGAAGTTTCGCACCTTTCCAAAAGTTACGGTTCCCACCGTGCCCTGCATGATGTGAGTTTTTCGATCGCGGAAGGGGAAATTGTCGGTTTTCTCGGTCCGAACGGGGCAGGGAAAAGTACGACGATGAATATTCTCACCGGCTGCCTTTCTTCCGATACGGGCAGCGTGACGGTAGACGGCAAAAATATTCTTGACGATCCTCTCGGCGCCAAGCGCCGCATCGGTTACCTGCCCGAGCAACCGCCCGTGTACCCCGATATGACGGTGGAGGAATACCTCGGCTTTGTGTATGAGTTGCGCGGCGCCACCGCCCCGCGGCGGGAACACATTGCCGGAATCTGTGAGCAGGTGCGCCTTACCGATGTGCGCCACCGTCTGATCGGCAATCTCTCAAAGGGGTACCGGCAGCGGGTGGGCATTGCCCAGGCGCTGGTGGGGGATCCGCCCGTTCTGATTTTTGACGAACCGACGGTCGGTCTTGACCCGAAGCAGATCATTGAGGTGCGGAACCTGCTCCGTACCCTCGGCAAAAACCACACGGTCATTCTCAGCACCCACATCCTGCCCGAGGTGCAGGCAATCTGCGGGCGGCTGCTGATTATCAACGAAGGGCGGCTGATTGCCGACCGCACCACCGATGAACTGACCCGCGTGATCCGGGACGGGCAGAGTTACCGCCTGAAGGTGGCGGGGCCGCAGAAGGAAGTGCTTGCCGTGCTTCGCAGCGTGGGCGGCGTCCTGCGCGCCGATACCAACGCCGACCGGGACGGGGAGGCGTATTCCTTCAGTATCGAGTGCGCGGCGGGAGCCGATGTGCGCCCCGCAATCTTCTATGCCCTTGCCGACCACCGTTACCCGCTGTATGCCATGGAGGCGGTACGGAGCGATCTGGAAGACGTCTTTTTGCAACTCATCGAGCGCGGCGGCGATCTTGCCGCCTCCAAAAACGCCACGCGGCGGAAATGAGAGGAATGCGATATGTTTGCCATTTATAAACGGGAGATGCGCTCCTACTTTACCACCCCCATCGGGTATATTTTTGCGGCGGTGTATCTTGCCCTCGGCGCGGCGGTGTTCTGCTACTCCACCCTTTACGCCCTGTCGGCGGATACCGGCACGTATTTCACCATCATGCTGTTTTCCCTTGTGGTGCTGCTGCCCCTTCTGACTATGAAGACTTTCAGCGAGGAACGCAAGAGCCGCACCGAACAACTGCTGCTTTCGGCGCCCGTCACGCTCACCGGCATGGTGCTCGGTAAATTCCTTGCCGCCTTCAGTGTGTTCTTTGGGTGCACGCTGCTTTCCTCTCTGAATTTCATGATCCTGTACCGGCACGCGGAGCCGAACACCGCTATGATCCTCGGCAACCTGCTTGCCCTCCTTCTTGTCGGCATGGCGTTTCTTGCCATCGGTATGCTGGTTTCCGCCCTGACCGAGAGCCAGCTTTCCGCTGCCGTCATCACGGTTGCGGTGTTGCTGCTTCTGATGGTCATCAGTTTTGCCAACAGCCTCATCGGTGTCCGTTGGCTGCGCTTCCTGCTCAGTGGGCTGTCGGTCTTTGCCCGGTTCCAGAATTTCACGAACGGCATTTTTGATGTCGCGGCTGTCGCCTACTACCTCTCGCTCACGGCACTCTTCCTTTTCCTTTGCGTGCGCGTGTATGACCGGCGACGCTACGCCTGACGGAGGGTGCATGAACATCAAAGAATTGCTTGCCACACGGCGCGCCCGCCATGCGGGCACCTCCTTTTCTTTTCTTGCCCTGGTGATCGCGTTCTTTTATCTTCTGAACCTGATCCTTCTCGGCTTTGCCGATAAATTCGGCTGGTATTTTTATACCAAACCCCAGTATGATCTTACGGTCAGTGATGCCGCTGCCCCACTGTTTGCCGAAATCGATACGTCGGCAGGTGGCGTGGAGATTGTGTTCTGCGATGTGGAGGACAACATCCGCACCCATAAACAACTGGACTATGTGTATGAGACTGCGGTGAATCTGCGGGATCGGTATCCCGAACTGATTACCCTGACCTTTGTGAACCTGTGGCTGAACCCCGACCGCCTTTCCGCTTACCGCACGGCAAAGGACGGCACCGAGAATACCCTCACCACCTCCACCGTCATTGTGGATTACCGCGGCGAATATATCTGCAATTCCGCCGCCGCGTTTTACACGCTGGACGACAACAACAGCGTCACCGCCTATAACGGGGAAGAGGTGTTTGTTGCCAACATCCTTTGGGTCAGCGCCAAAAATCACCCCGTTGCCTACTTTACCGCCAACCATGGGGAAGAGGTACCCGCCGCCCTGCGCCGCCAGTTGATTTATGCCGGCTACACCGTGGCGCGGCTGGATCTTGCCACCGTTTCCGCCGTGCCGGAGGATGCGGGGGTTGTGGTCATTGCCTCTCCGATTTACGATTTTCAGAAATCCGCAGAGGGCGCTTCGTATGTCTCGGAACTGGATAAACTCCGCACCTACCTGGACGGGGGCGGGCGCATGCTGGTTACCCTGCACCCGAACCGCCTGACCAAAGAGGAAGGAGTGACCCATACCGGTCTTTCCCGCCTGTGCGAGTTTCTTTCTTCCTACGGCATCGATGCCGCCGGCGGCGTGCTGACCGACCGGGAAAATGCCCTGCCGGGTTCGGGCGGTTATTCGCTCATCACCCTGCCCGGTACGGGGGCGTGCAGTGATCGCCTGCAAAGCGCCCAGGGCGGACGCCGCAGCGTGCTCTCTTACGCCACTCCGCTCACCGTGTCGGGGGAGGCAGAAGTGCTGCTCACCTCGGCGGGCAGCGCCCGGCTGCTGAGTGCCGCGGGCGAGGAGATCGGGCACGGTTCTTACCCCGTGCTTGCCCTGCGCCGCACGGCGAAGGGCGGGATGCTTTTTGTCGCGGGCAGCGCGTATCTTGCGGATGACCGCATGGTAAACGCCGAAGGGTACGGTAACCGCGAACTGATTTACGGTCTGCTCGCGGAGATGGGGGCAACCCGTTCCCCCGCCGGCATCCGTTCGGTGGTGGTCGATCGTTCGGCACTGGAGAACCTGACGCTGCAGGAGGCGGATATTTATGCCGTGATCAGCATTGCCGTCATTCCCGCTGCCCTGCTTCTTTCCGGGCTGATTGTCATCCGCCGCCGCAAAAATCACTAAGGAGACCTTTTGCTTATGTGGAAAGCACAAAAAGAAAAGCGCCGCCTGCGCGTCTTTCTGCACACCGCGCTTTCGCTTGCCGTGGCGCTGGTGCTGCTTGCCGGCAATTTCCTCTTCACGGCATACGGCGCCTCGTCCAACCTCTTTGTCGATATGACAGCCGAGGGGCGCTACACCCTTCGTCAGACGGCAGTGAACATCCTGCTGGCGGCGGACGTGCATGACAATGTGGACATCATTTTCTGCGCGGATGACGACGTGCTGCGCGCCTCCTATAACAGTTCCCTGATTTATACCATGGCGCTGGAAATGGAAAAACAGGTGCCCTATATTCATGTCAGCACGGTCAACGTGCGGCGCAGCCCGGAACTGGTTGCCGCCTACAAGCGTACCTCCGCCACCACCATCGCCTGGGATGACGTGATTGTGACGAGCGGCACCGAATACCGCGTGTATAAAGCCGATTCGTTCTTCACCGTTTCGTCGAACAACAGCGATACCATCCTCGGCTTCAACGGGGAGCAGAAAATGACCGAGGCCATTCTCGCCCTCACCGCCAAAGATCTGCCGATTGCCTGCTTCGTCACGGGGCACGGGGAAACCGTTCCTTCTCAGAGCGACCCGGAAACGGCAGACCTCTTCGAGCGCATCCGGTATGCCGGGTTCACGATCAAAACCATTGATCTGGAGACCGAGGATCTGCCCGAGACCTGTACGCTCGTCATTCTCAACGGTCCGACGACCGATTACCCTTCGGGGCGGCTGGAGGATGCGGATTATACCTCCCCCATTACCAAACTTGACCGGTTCCTTGACCGTTACGGCACGCTCTTTTACTTCCGCGATCCTGCGGCGGGGACCCTGCCGAATCTCGAAGAATTTCTTGCGGAATGGGGCATCGGCTTCCGTGTGACCGACCCGAGCGGCAAGGCATTTGCCGATACCACGCTCATCGACTCTTCCGCCGCCCTGTCGGGGGACGCACGGCGGATCTGCGGGGTCTACGGCACCTCGTCCATCTATGCGGATATTACCGCGCTTTCCTCTCCCCCGAAAACCGTGTTTGAATCCTGCGCGCCGGTTTCGGTTCTGTGGCAGGGGGGGATTTCCTCTTCCAACAGCGCCGGGCGGAAGGTAGAGACGCTCTTTTCTACCACCTCTGCCGCACAGGCGGTGGACCGGGAGGGGAATACCGTGACCTCCGGCACCTTCCCGCTCATGACCATGACCACCGAATCGCGCATGATCCACAACGTGTATTATACCGCCTATGTGTTTGTCTGCGGCACCACGCTCTACCATGCCGCCGATTATTTCTCCGAGAATGTCTACGGCAACGGAGAAGTGTTCCAAAGCGCCCTGCGCGGCGCGGCGCGTACCACCGCCAGCGTGGCGGATGCGCTGGAGTTCAAGTATTACGAATCCGCTGATTTTACCACCACCGACGATGCGACCCAGAATACCATCTACCGGCGGGATGGGGAAGGAAACGTCATCTGGATCACCGACCCCGAAACCGGCACCAGTTATAAATCGGTCCTGCGTGTGATCCGCCCGATCACCGATGGGGAGAAAACCATGTGGACATGGGTTCTTGCGGTGCTGCCCGCGCTGCTTCTCTTCGGGACGTGCGGCGTGGTGGTGCTGCGCCGCCGCGGGCGGTAAGAAAAAAGGAGAAACTGCATGAGAAAACCAACCAAAACATCCGACCGGCGCCTGCCGTGGCTTGCCGCGCTTGCCGTCCTCTTTGTCGTGCTTCTGGTTCTGTACCTCTCGGTTCTGTCTCCCTTCTTCTCGGCGGAAGAAGAAAAAACCACCACCTCCCGCAGTACCATAGACGGGGAAAGCGGCGGGCTGGTGAACGGCACCATCCTTCTGTATCCGCAGGTCAACCGCGCGGATATGCACGCCATCCGCGTGTATCAGAAGGTCAGCGATGCCCCCGGTACCTACCGCTCCTATGCCTTTTTGCGGGATGCGGAGGATGCGGACGGGGACGGCGATACGGCGGATTTCATCATCGAGGGCTATGCCGGCAATACGTATGATGAAGAGAAGTTTGCCTACCTTGTGGTCGATACCGGGCACACCACGGCGCTGGAGCGCCTGGATCTCGGGACGGAGGAGAGCGACGTGATTGCCGCGTATTCCCGTTTCGGGCTTGCCGACGACCAGTATCCCACCTATTTTACGCTGGAATTGACCGACGGGCGTTCCTATACGGTCTATATCGGGAACAAGTCGCCTGACGGGAACTATTATGCACGTCTTTCGGGCAGAGCCGCGGTCTATGTGCTGTATTCGAAACTGGATCAGTCGGTTATGGCGCCCCTTACCCATTTTGTCACGCCTTCTCTGACCTTTGAGGCGGATCATAACTATTCTTATATTTATATCCGCAATTTCTCCATCTTCCGGGATTCCGCCGTGCGCGACCTCTTCTTCGGCGGCAGCGGGGATAAGGCGCCCGATGTGGATATCACCCTGTCTCCCGATATCATGTTTACCTATCTTCCTTCCTATAAACGGGATCTTTACCATTCCACCGCCATCTACGGCATGCTTGCCCCGAACACCATCTATACGCCAAACGATACGCGCGTGGATGCCGCCCTGCAGAAACTGCCCGGGCTGACGGGGAGCGAGGTGCTGCAACTCGGTATCACCGACCGCGATTTTGCCGAGGGCGGGCTGCTTTCCAAGTTGCTTTGTACCCTTTATTACGAGATGCCCTACAACGTCACGTATGACGAAAATGAGGATCCGATTGTCGGTTCCTACATCAAAAACGTGCTCTTCATCACGCCCCGCGGGGCGGACGGCTCTTATGTCGTCGGCAGCCTTTCGTACCGGGATGGGGAAGACCGCACCGAGATCTTTTACAACATGATTGCCCGCGTGGCGGCAGACAACCTCTCCTTCTGCGAATATTCGCTCTTTGACTGGATTGCGCCCGATATGTTCTCGGTCTCCATCGACAACGTGGCGCAGATGGAGTTTTCTTCCGCCCGCGGGGATTACCTCTTCCGCCTGATCGGTGACGGTTCCAGCGACCAGATGGTAAAGGAGCTCTACAGCGGCTTCACCTTCACCTACAAACCCCGCAACACGCCGTTTTCGGTCAACGATCAGGGGTATTGCGATGATATCAAGCAGTTCCGCAACCTGTATATGCTGCTGCTCAGCCTGCATTACAGCGGGGAGATTGCGGCAGACAGCGGTATGAGTGACTCCGAAATTGCCGATTATATGAAGGACGACTCGCGCTGCATCCTCTCTTTTGTCATGACGATGGAGGACGGGCGGCGGATCACTTATCGCTTCTATCCGTACTCCGAGCGGCACTGTATGGTTTCGCTCTCGGGGGACGGCATCCCTACCATCACCACCTTCTATACGCTGAATGTCGGGGTGCGCCGCATTGCGGACGCGACCTGGCAACTCATGCACGGGGTGGAGATTGACCCGAATTATCGCTATTGATGACGCTCCCCCAGGCGGCGGGAGGAAAGGAAATACCATGTTCTTGAGTTTGCTTTATCCCGATGAAGAGAGCGCGGCACGCGCGGCGCGGCGGGAGGGGATGCCCCGCATCTCGCCCGTTGTGTGCGAGGAACTGGGGCTTTCGGAACTGTTGCCCCTGACGGGCGGCAGCCTGTCCGATTTTTTCTCCCTCGATGAGCGCGTGATCGCTTACCGGCAGGCGATGTTTGACGATGTGCGGAACATCCCCGCTCTTGCCGGGATTCTCGGGAATGCCATTCCCGTCCTTTCCGACATTCTCGAACTCCGGCGGATGGATGAGGAACTGACCTCCGGCTCGGAATCGTATCTTTACAGTATCACCGAGATTGAACTTTATGTCAGTTGCGTCCGCGACCTTGCCGAGGGGCTTGCCCCCCTGCGCGGCACGGCGAAAAGCGAGGGGTTCCGGCGCCTGTGCGACCGGATTGTCGAACTTTCGGAGAGTGAATACTATCGGGAACTGAACGCAGGACTCTCGCAACTTTCCTCCCGCGTGCGGGAGGTGAAGAGCATCACCGTCGGCGTGAATCTGGATGAAAAACTGCGCCCTGCCTCGGCGGGGGTGGTTTCGGTGAATGCCGAGCCGTTCAAATCCGGGGAACTGCTGGATAAAATCCTGCGCATGAGTTTCCGCAATGACAGTTTTACCTGCATTGCGCAACTGCTTCCTTTTGATAAAAAACAGCCGGAAAACCGGCGGGAGGCGCTGTCATATGCCTTTTATTCGGCGCTCGGGGATGTGTTCCGCTCCTCGGTGCGCGGCTGGCGGCGGATTGTTTCGGCATATGTGCTGGAGAATACCGATTTTCTTCTGCGTATCCTGCCCGAGATTGAGTTTGTCACACGCGGCGCAGCCCTCCTTGCCCGCCTGACGGCACGGGGCTGTCCGCTTGCTATCCCCCGCCTTGCCCCCATGCGGGAAAAAACGCTGCATGCCAAAGACCTCTATAATGCCGCCGTCGCCCTGAAAATTACGGACGACATGGTGACAAACGACTTTGATTTTGACGAGCGGGGGCGGATTTTCGTCCTCTCCGGTCCGAATCGCGGGGGCAAATCGGTCATTACCTGCGCGGTGGGGCAGCTACAGGCGCTGGCGCAACTCGGGCTGCCGGTGCCGGCGCGGGAAGCGGTGGTTTCCCCGGTCGATGCCATCTTTACGCACTTCCCCGAGGGGGCGGAAGATACGATCGACAAAGGGCGCCTTGGGGAAGAATGTGCCCGCCTGCGCGAGATTTTTGACGCGCTCAGCGAAGATTCTCTTGTGCTGCTCGACGAATCGCTTTCTTCCACCGGGGCATATGAGGCATCGTATATCGCCGCCGAGGTGCTTGCCGCCTTCGGGGCGGCGCGCTGCCGCGGCATCTTCTCGACCCACCTGCACGAACTTTCCGCGCATATTGACGAGATCAACGCGCGCGTGGCAGCGGCGGGCGGCGTGCCGATTGACACGCTGGTGGCGGGGATGGAGGAAGGGAAGCGCTCCTTCCGCATCGTCCGCCGGAAGCCGGACGGCAAGAGTTATGCACGGGATATTGCCGATAAATACGGGCTGTCCTTTGCCGCCCTGACCAAAAAGAAAGAATCCTGATTCCAATATGGAGGAAATTGTTATGTTACCGCAACCCTTATTTCTTAATGTGCATATGTATGGCATTATGATCGCCGTGGGCGTGCTTTTTTGCTTCGGTGTGCTTTACGGTTATGCCAAACGCCTGAAACTGAACGAAAAACTGGCGGATTTCGTGTTTTACGACGGGGTGCTCTCCATTCTCGTCGGGTTCGGTGCCGCCGCGCTCTTTCAGGCGGTGTATAATTATATCGAACACCCTGAAAAAGGGTTCCACCTGGATGGCGGCATTACCTTCATTGGGGGGCTGATCGGCGGCGCCGGTTGCTTCCTTTTGGTCTATCTGTTCTTCCGGCGGCGCCTGCCCGACCGGCTGTGGGCAATCCTGCCGGTCATTCCCTGCTGCATTACGGTGGCGCACGGGTTCGGGCGCGTCGGTTGTTTTTTCGCCGGCTGCTGCTACGGTAAAGAAAGCGACTGCATCTTTGCCGTCAAATTCCCCGGCATGAGCCACGCCGTACACCCGACGCAACTGTATGAGGCGGTGTTCTTGTTCCTGCTTTTTGCCCTACTCAGTTATCTGCTCCTGCGGCACCGCTTTGCATATACCATGAGCGTGTATCTCGTCGCCTACGGTGTGTTCCGCTTCCTGATTGAATTTTTGCGTGGGGATGACCGCGGTACCTTCATCGGCACCCTGTCCCCTTCGCAGTTCTGGTCGCTTCTCATGGTGGTGGCAGGCGTGCTCGTCTATTTCTGGCAGAAGCACGCAGAAAAAAACACTCCGGCATCGCAAAACCCCGCCGCCGCGTAACGTACGGGAAAATTCCCCATGCGGCTGCCGCCGACGATCGGAAAGATTCCCGCCGCGCAAAGCGCGGCGGGAATCTTTCTTTATTATTACTTTACCTGTCAGGTGGGACTGCTCACCGATGCGGCATCGGTAAACGGCAGCCGGCGCCCGCCCTGTCAAGGCGGAAATACAAAACACCGGGTAGATCCATCTACCCGGTGTATTGTTGTGTATCCGAAAACAGAACCGTAAAAGAACAATTGATTCGGATCATATTCCATTGGTGACCCGTACGGGAATCGAACCCATGTTACAGCCGTGAAAGGGCCGTGTCTTAACCGCTTGACCAACGGGCCAT
>CAKSLR010000050.1 GCA_934467435.1 uncultured Eubacteriales bacterium
GTATCCACCGTCACGCTGCCGCCGTCCCGGATCTCGCTCACACCGTCCTCCGCCAGCAGGCGCAGGGTCGCCGCGCCTTCCGTCTCATCGGCACGGTTTTGGAGCCGGGCGAGCAGGCGCAGGGAGTTTTTCGCCGCGTCCAGCCCCATTTCGTTCATGCCCTGCATGGAATAGTGAATCTGCGGGTGCGCCTCCCGCAGGGTGGTGGGCATCGGGTAGCCGAAGCGGGCTTCAAACGCTTCTGCCGAACCGTAGGTTTCGAGGAAATATGCCGCCACGTTTTCATCGCTGCCCACCCAGCGTTCGGTGACGTTCGAGACGACATATACATTCTCAAACACGCCGTCGGTACGGGTGCCTGCCGCGTATTGGGAAACGCGCGGCCCCGTCATGCCGAGTTCCGAGAGGGAGTTGCCTTCGCTGTCCCGGCAGGAACGCACGGTCATCAGCCCGCAGAACTCCAGCGCCCGGCGCTCGCCCTTGTGGTCATATACCACATCTTCCATCATGCCGGTGTGCATTTTTTCAAACATCGCATCGTAGTAGATGTCGTCCGAGGAACTGTCACTTTCCCCCTGGAACCAGTAGTACGCCATGTGTCCGAGGGTAAAATGTCCGGCATCCACTTCGTGATACAGGGTCTTCAGCGCCAGGCGGAACACCGCTACCGCCTGCTCGTAGTCGTTATAAAGCGGCTCGGGACCGCCCATGCGCTCGGGAATGAAGTTGTTGATGGGGTGTCCGCCGTGCGCGGAGTTCACCACCCATACGCGGTCCCCGGTCTCCCTCACCCATTCGTTTGCCAGGGCGGCGCACCAGCCGGCATCCTGCGCGGTGTAGGCGCTGCTTTCGTCAAAGACGTTCGGGTGCGGTCCCGCCACGGTGGAAGAGTAGCGGGTGTTGGTGTGCCACTTCAGCGTGGGGGTGACGTAATCTTCGGGGTGGCGGGCAGGCACGCTGTTTCCGAGGCGCGGGTTCTCCAGCGTCTCGCGCCCCGTGATGTCCAGATCCTGGGAGGTGAAGGTGAAATAGGTCATGGTATCGGCGGTGCGTACATATTTGTCGTAGTAGCCGCTGTTTCCCATCACCGTTTCGTCTGCCCGTCCGCTCGCGGCATTGGACTGCCCCGTGACAAACAGCAGGTGAATCGGAGAGGGTTCCACCACCATCTCGGTCATGCCGCCGTCCTCGGTAAACACGGTGGCGCTGCCCGTGGCGGTGGCAAACAGCCGCCGCCCCTCCACCGCAAACAGGCTGCTGTCCCGTTCGGCGGTGCCGGTCACGCGGCTGAGAATCGTTACATTTCCCACCGCTGTGACCGGGCTTCCCAGTTCATAGGTATCCTGGTAGCGAATATGGATTTTTCCGTCCTCATCGGTAAAGGGGTAGGTCTTGTCCGTCGCGGTGGCGGGGGCGCCGCCTACGCGGATGTCGGTTTTTTCTCCGTTGATCATCAGATAACCGTCCTCACTGACCGAGACGGTCGGCGTTTTTCCGTCACTGCCACGCAGCGAGGCAAGCCACTCCTCCGGTGTGCCCGTAAAACCGTTTTCCACGGCAAGTTCATAGGCGCTTTTGCCCGGCGTGCCGGCACAGCCGCAAAGCAGCGCTCCCAGCGTGCAAATCACCAGGGTCAGTGCCAGGGCGCGTGTTCCTTGTTTCATGCGTTTTCTCCTTTTCTTTTTTTCCTTTTGTGGCGGGGCTTGACACACCCGCATTTTTCGGGTACAATATCCCTGTACCCGCATCATAACATACCCCGCCGGGGAATGGTATGCAGATTTCGGGATAAAGTATGTATTTTTCGGCATTTTGCCGGAGAGGGGGAGGTACGTGTGAAGGTACTTTTGCTCAGTTGCAGCACGGGGGAGGGGCATAATCACTGCGCCGCCGCCGTGCGGGAGGAACTCTGCCGCCGCGGCGTGGCGTGTGAGTTTTTCGATATGCTGCACCTGTTCGGGGAGCCGGGACCGCTCAGCTTTGAGAAGCTGCTCAACCGCATCTCAAAAAACACCCCCGACCTGTTCGGTGCCATGTACCGCGCCGGCGCCATGTACAGCGCCACGGGCATCACTTCCCCCGTGTATCTCGCCAACCTCCGCCACGCGGGGCAACTGGCGGATTTCATCCGGGAACAGGGGTATGATGTCGTGGTCTGCTCGCACCTCTTCCCCATGGAAACGCTCACCTACCTGCGCCGCCGCGGCAGATGCGCGGCGAAGTGCTATGGGGTGCTCTCGGATTACACCTGTATTCCGTTTCTTGCGGAAACGGATCTCGACGGGTATTTTCTGCCCCATGCCGATGTGAAGACCGAGTGCCTTGGGGCGGGCATGCCGGAAGAAAAACTCATCGTGACCGGCATGCCGGTTTCGGCGGCGTTCGGCGCCGGGCAGGACCGTGCGGCGGCGCGCGCGGCGCTCTCCCTGCCGCCGGAGGCAAAGATTTATCTGATTATGACCGGCGGCATCGGCTGCGGGGATGCCTTAACCCTTTGCCGCACGCTGCGCCGCGTGCCGGATGAACGGACACTCCTTTGCGTGTTGCCCGGCAGGAATGAGACGCTGCGCACCGCCATCGAAGAAGAGTACCGCGGCGAGGCGGGCGTAACGGCAATCCCCTTTACCGACCGCGTTGCCGATTATATGCGCGCCGCGGATGTGCTGCTCTCCAAGGCGGGCGGCATTTCCTCCTCCGAGGCTGCCGTGTGCGGCGTGCCGCTCGTGCACACCATGGTCATTCCGGGGGTGGAAACCAAAAATGCCGCCTTCTTTGCGGCGCACGGCTTTTCCTATTTTGCCCGGAACCCCGATGAGGCGGCGCGCTTCGCCGACCGTCTGGTTTTCGATACCGCAGCCGCGCAGCGGATGCGGGCGGCAACGCGCGCCGCGCTCCCGCGGAACGGCGCCGCCGCCATTGTTTCGTATGTGCTGGGGGAAGGCGCCCCTGATAAATAAGGAAGACCGCCCCACGGGGCGGTCTTCCTTTTGGGTAACACACAAAAAGGGAAGTCCGCCCGATGGGCGACCTTCCCTTTCCCCGGCTGCTACCCGGATTCCGCCCTCCGCTGCGCTGCGGCGGGGGTACGAACCGGAGCGGCTGGCGGGGCGAATTTACCCGTGCGGTGGTGGCTGCTTGCTGCGTCTTTTTGCTCCTTGTCGGTCATGGGGGCGCCGCACCCGGTCCGATAGGGGGTAACACACAAAAAGGGAAGTCCGCCCGATGGGCGACCTTCCCTTTTTGGAGCTGCTACCCGGATTCGGACCGGGGACCTCATGCTTACCAAGCATGTGCTCTACCAACTGAGCCATAGCAGCATACCGTCAACGTGTCTATTATAGCAAGTTGTGCGGCATTTGTCAAGCCTATTTGCGAAAAAAATGTTTTTTTCTTGCCGGCGGCAAAAAAGTTCTTTCTCCCGCTCTTGATATTTCCTTCCGATTGTGGTATAATTTATTTTCAAGTCCGGCGGTTCGCGCCGTGAAAAAGAAAGGAAACACGAACGATGATTCAGGTGGAACGGATTTCCGTGATGAATATGGAAAACGCCATCCGCGGGGCACGCAATCCGATGAACAGTTGGGCAAAGAGCGACAGTTATACCGATGCGGACGGCAACTTTGTCCTCGGGGCAAACGACCGCGATCTTGCCATGCGCCTTGCCCGCGCGGGCAGCGACCACCGCAAGTATCTGCGCCAGATTTTTGTCTCTATGGACATCACGGCGCCCCTTTACTTTTGGAAAGAGTTCGATACCTACAAAGTGGCGACCGTGGCAAACTCCTGTTCCACCATGCACAAAGTGCACGCCAAACCCTTCACGCGCGAGGATTTCAGCCATGACCGGATGGACGAGGGGGCGCTTGCCGCGCTCGACAACCTCCTTGCGTATCTGGAAAAAGAGCGCCTTGCTTTTGTGGAGGGGCGCGACCGCGCGCACTGGCACAACATCATTCAGCTTTTGCCGTCGAGCTATAACCAGCTGCGGACGGTGACGATGAACTACGAAACGCTCGTCAATATCTATTACGCGCGCAAAGATCATAAACTGGCGGAGTGGCATACGTTCTGCGATGTCATTCGCACCCTGCCCTATGCCGCCGATTTGATTTTGGTCAGAGAAGAGAAAAGAGAAGCCGCCGACTGAGCGGCGCGGAGGAACGATGAAATACGGAAGAATACGTGTCGGGGCATCCTACCCCGTGGTTTCGGTGGCGGATTGCCGCCACAATGCCGAGGCAACCGTTGCCGAGGTGAAGCGCGCGCGGGAGGCGGGGGTCAAGGTTCTCGTGCTGCCCGAACTCTGCCTGACCTCTTATACGGCGGGCGACCTTTTGTTCCATGAGTTGGTTTTGCGGGATGCCGAGGCGGCGCTCCTTACCGTGATGACGGAGACGAAGGATCTGGACATCCTCTTCTTTGTCGGGTTGCCGGTGGCGCATAACGGGCGCATTTACAACTGCGCGGCGGCCGTGTGCGGCGGCAGGCTGCTCGGGCTGGTGCCGAAGACCTTCCTGCCGAATTATAACGAGTTCTACGAGGCGCGCTGGTTCTGCCCCGCGCCGAAAGAGAATCTGCCCATCCGCTTTGCGGGGGCGGACGTTCTGCTCGGCACCCGCCAGCTTTTTGCCTGCCGGGAGATGCCGGGGCTGGTGGTTGCGGCGGAAGTCTGTGAAGACATTTGGGTTCCCGTTTCCCCCTCCTGCGCCCATGCGGCGGCAGGGGCAACGCTGCTTGTGAATCTGAGCGCGAGTGACGAGGCAATCGGCAAGCGTGAATACCGGCAGAAGATGGTGGCGCTGCAGGCGGCGGAGAACAATGCCGCCTACATTTACGCCTCCTGCGGGGAGGGGGAAAGCGGCACCGACCTGGTGTTCGGCGGCAACCACATGATTTCGGGCGGCGGCGACCTGATTGCCGAGCGTCCGCCCTTTACCGGCGGCCCGCTGATTTATGCGGAGATCGATGTGGCGCATATCCTCTATGAGCGGCAGAAACTCAACACCTTTGTGCCGCATACGGAAGGCTATGTAACGGTGCCCTTCTCCCTTGCCGTGACCGAAACGCCCTTCTCAAAAAAGCCCGATCCCATGCCGTTTGTGCCGCAGGATCCCCGCGAACTCGATTACCGCTGTGAACTGATCCTGCGGATGCAGGCGGAGGGGCTTGGCGGCAGATACCGCCGCGCCCACGCCACATCGCTGGTGGTCGGCATTTCGGGGGGGCTGGATTCCACCCTTGCCCTGCTTGCCGCCGCCCGCACGATGGATCTTCTCGGGGAGAGCCGGGATAAAATCCTTGCCGTCACCATGCCCTGTTTCGGCACCACCGCCCGCACGCGCGGTAATGCCGAGGCGCTTTGCGCCGCACTCGGCGTGCGGCTGCGTACCATTGACATCCGCGCATCGGTCGAGCAGCATTTTGCCGACATCGGGCATGACACGAAGAATTATGACGTAGTCTATGAAAACGCCCAGGCGCGGGAGCGCACGCAGATTCTTATGGATCTTGCCAACGCCGAAGGGGGGCTTGTGGTCGGCACGGGCGACCTTTCCGAACTGGCGCTCGGGTTCGCTACCTACAACGGCGATCATATGTCCATGTACGGTGTGAACGCCGATATTCCGAAAACGCTGGTGCGGTCGCTGGTTTCGCATTGCGCCGCCTGTGCCGAGGCGGCAGGGGAGAGCGCCACGGCAGCAACCCTGCACGATATTGTCAATACCCCCGTTTCCCCCGAACTTCTGCCGCCGAAGGACGGCGAGATCGCCCAGAAGACCGAGGGCATTGTCGGTCCTTACGAACTGCACGATTTCTTCCTGTTCCACTTCCTGCGCTACGGATTCCCCCCCGCCAAGATTCTGCGCTACGCCGAGGAGGCGTTTGCCGGCACCTATGACGGGCGCACGATTGCTGCCTGGCTGCGGCTGTTCTTGCGCCGCTTCTTCTCGCAGCAGTTCAAGCGTTCCTGCCTGCCGGACGGACCGCGCATCGGTACGGTGGCGCTCTCGCCCCGCGGCGACTGGCGGATGCCGAGTGACGCGACCTCTGCCGCGTGGCTTTCGGAACTCGATGCCGTCTGCCGGGAAAGAGGCTGGCTGTGAGCGATATTTTTGACCTCTTCCGTAAAATTTCCGCCCCTGCGGCGTCCGCCGCCCCCCTCGGTTATGTGATTGCGGGGCTGGGGAACCCCGGTGCGGAATACGAAAACACCCGCCACAATGTGGGCTTTGCCGCGCTGGATTTCGTGGCGTCGCAGATGGGTGCGCGCATCGACCGCGCTCGCTTTGACGCCCTGTGCGGGGAAGGCACGCTCGGCGGGCAGCGGGTGCTGCTGCTCAAGCCGCAAACGTATATGAACCTTTCGGGAAGGGCGGTCGGCGCGGCGCTTTCCTTTTACAAACTGCCGCCCGAGCGCCTGATCGTCCTTTGCGACGATGTGAGTTTTGATGTCGGGCGGCTGCGCATCCGCCTGCACGGTTCTCACGGCGGGCACAACGGGCTGCGCAATATTACCGAGCAGATCGGCAGCGAGAATTTTCCGCGCCTGAAGATCGGCGTCGGAAAAAAGCCGCGCCCCGATTACGACCTTGCCGATTGGGTGCTCGGGCATTTTCCCGCCGATGCCGCCGCACCGCTTGCCGCTGCATTTGCCGATGTGGCAGCGGCGCTCTCCCTCCTTCTTTCGGGAAAGAGCGAGGAGGCGCTTTGCCGATATTCCCATTGAACCATCCCCGATCTGATCCCGCCGCGGCACCGGGTCTGTGCCGCATTCCGATATGAGATGTGCAACCGACGGTATCCGCGCAGAGCGGGACTTTGCCGCCCTGTGTGAGACGCTTGCCACCGAACGGCAGGCAAAAAAGCCCCTGCCCGTATTGCTCAACGGGCTGTCGGGCGGGGCACTGACCGCGTTTTGCGCCGAGTGCGCGCGCGAGCTGGGCGCCCCGTTTCTGTTTCTTGTGCCGGAGGAGAGCGGCGCGCGCCGCCTGAGCGATGCCCTGCGGGCTGCCGGGCTGCGCGCCTTCTGTTATCCCCGCCGGAACTTTGTCTTTCATGAAATGACCGCCTCCCACGACCTTGCGCGTGAGAGGCTCTTTGTGCTGCATGCTCTCCTTACGGGCGAGGCGGATGCGATTGTCGCCACCCCTGCCGCCGCCCTGCAATTCACCATGCCGCCCGCGCGCCTGGCGGAACTTTCCCGTACCCTGCACGTGGGGGATACCGTGGAGATCGGAAACCTCTGCGCCCACCTTACCACCCTCGGCTACGCGCGGGAAGAGCAGGTGGAAGGCGGCGGGCAATACGCCCGCCGCGGCGGCATCCTGGATGTTTTTCCCACGGGGGATGCGTGCCCGGTGCGGCTCGAGTTCTTCGGGGATGAGATCGACGGCATGTACGAGTTTGATGTTCTCACCCAGCGGCGGGGAGAGCGGCGTACCTCGGTCACCGTGCTCCCCTCCCGCGAGGTGCTGCCCGATGCCGCCGCCCGCGCGCGCATCCGGCATGAGATCGAACTCTGCCTCAAAAAAGCCCCGCCCGAGGGGGCAGAGGTGCTGCGCACGGAACTGGCGGTGCTGGATGGTGGCGGGGAACTCCTTTCCGCCGATAAGTACCTCGCGGCCGTCTACCCCGAGGGCGCGCATCTCTTTTCCTATCTTTCGGTGGGCGGCGTGCGCCCCGTGGTCGCCCTGCTCGGCACGAACGAGGTGAAGGAGAGCCTTTCGGCGGCGCTCCGCTTCGCGGCGGAGGAAACGCTGCCCCTGCTGGAAGGGGGCGTGCTCATCTCCGCTATGAACCGCTATTTCGGGGACGAGAGCGCGTTGGCGGCGGCGCTCTCGTCCGCTGCCGTGCTGCACGCCAACGCCTTTGCCGGTGGGGTGGGCGGCCTGAAGTGCGCGGGGCTGTTCGGCTTCCGTGCGCGGGCTGGCGTTTCGTATGCCGATCGGTTCCCGCTGTTGACCGAGGATTGCCGCCATCTGGTGGAGGGCGGGTACCGCGTGCTGCTTCTGACCGCCTCGGCGGCGGAAGAGAGCGCGCTTGCCGAGCGGCTGCGCGGCGAAGGGTTTTCCGTTTCGGCAGTGGCGCCCGACGAACCGTTTCTTTCCGCCGCCCCCCGCGCGGGGGTGCTATCTCTTTCGCACGTCGCCCCGGGCGTTTCCGTTTCGGGGTATGAACTCCCTACCTCCCGCATCGCGGTGCTTTCCACCCTGCCGGAGGAAACGGCGGTGCGCCGCCCCCGCGTGTCACGTACCCGCCGCCATCGGGCGGCGGGCGAGCGGCTTCTTTCCTATGCCGACCTGCGGGAGGGGGATTATGTCGTGCACGCGGTGCACGGCATCGGGCGCTTCGGCGGTATGACCACCATGACGGTGGACGGCGCGGTGCGCGATTATATCACCATCCTCTACGCGGGGAGCGACAAACTCTTTCTTCCCGCCGACCGGCTGGAGAGCATCACCAAATATATCGGTGCCGCAGCGGACGGCGGCAATGTGCGCCTTTCCCGCCTCGGCGGCAGCGAATGGCAGAAAACCAAAAGCCGCGCCAAAGCCGCCGCCAAAGATTTGGCGCGCGAGTTGATTGCCCTGTATGCCGCGCGGGCGCGGCGCCCCGGCTTTGCCTTTCCGCCGGATGACGCCATGCAGAGCGAGTTTGAGGGCACCTTCCCCTATGAAGAAACCGAGGGGCAGATCGCTGCGACCGAAGAAATCAAGCGGGATATGGAAAAACCCACCCCGATGGATCGGCTTCTGTGCGGGGATGTGGGTTACGGCAAGACCGAGGTGGCGTTGCGCGCCGCCTTCAAAGCGGTGTGCGGGGGCAAACAGGTGGCGCTGCTGGTGCCTACCACCATTCTTGCCCTGCAGCATTACGAAACGGCGCTTTCCCGCATGCGGGGCTTCCCCGTTACGGTGGAAATGCTCTCCCGTTTTCGCACCCCGAAAGAGGAGGCAGCCATCCTGCGCCGCCTGCGGCGGGGGGAGATTGATATTCTGATCGGCACGCACAAACTGCTTTCCTCGGGGGTGACCTTCCGGAATCTCGGGCTTCTCATTGTCGATGAAGAGCAGCGTTTCGGCGTTGCGCAAAAGGAAAAACTCAAAGAACTGGCAGGAAACGTGGATGTGCTGACCCTCACTGCCACCCCCATTCCCCGCACGCTGAACATGGCAATGAACGGCATCCGCGATATGTCGCTGCTGGACGAGGCACCGGTGGATCGCGTTCCGGTGGAAACCTATGTCATGGAGCATGACGACCTGATGATTGCCGAGGCAATCCGACGGGAGTTGCGGCGGGGCGGGCAGGTCATTTACCTGTATAACCGGGTGGAGAGTATGGATTCCGCCGCCGCGCGGCTGCGCCGCGCGCTGCCGGATGCCCGCATCGTAACAGCGCACGGCAAAATGGAGCGGGAGGACCTTTCCGACATCTGGCAGGCGCTCGTGCGCGGGGAGATTGACGTGATCCTCTGCACCACCATTGTGGAAACGGGGGTCGATCTGCCGAACGCCAATACCCTGATCATCGAGGATGCCGACCGACTCGGGCTTTCGCAACTCCACCAGCTCCGCGGGCGCGTGGGGCGGTCGGGGCGGCAGGCGTATGCCTATTTCACCTACCGCCGCGGCAAAGCCCTGACCGAGATTGCCGAAAAACGGCTTTCCGCCATCCGGGAGTATGCCGCCTTCGGCGCGGGCTTCCGCATTGCCCTGCGCGATCTGGAAATCCGCGGGGCGGGCAACCTCCTTGGGGCAGAGCAGCACGGGCATATCGAAGCGGTCGGGTATGAACTTTATGTGCGCCTTCTGAATGAGGCGGTTCTGGAGGAGCAGGGAAAAGCCGCCCCCCCGCCCTTCGAGGCGCAGATTGACATCCGTGCCGACGCACACATTCCGACCGAATATATTCCTACCGCCGCCGGGCGGATGGAGATGTATAAAAAAATCTCCGCCATGGAAGAAGAGGCGGACCGGCGCGATATTGCCGGGGAACTTGCCGACCGCTACGGCAAGCCCCCGCGCCCGGTCGAGCGGCTGCTTGCCGTGGCGCTGTCCCGCGCCCTTGCCGCCCGGCACCGGATCCCGCGGGTCGAGCAGCGGGGAGATACCCTGCGCTTCACCCTTTCGCACCTGGAACTGCCGGTCTGGTCGGTGCTGTTTGCCGAGAAAAAGAACCTGAAATTCGAAAAAAATCCCCCCTGTGTCGTGCTGCGGCTGGAGGGGAATGATGACCCCGCCGCGGCGGCAGCGGCGCTGCTTCTGCGCTATGACGAAGTGGCGCGGGAG
>CAKSLR010000051.1 GCA_934467435.1 uncultured Eubacteriales bacterium
CGATTTCCGCGCCGAGGTGGCGGATGGATTCCGCTTTTTCGGCGTTCTGTACGGTGGTAATGACGCGGACGCCGAATGCGCGTGCCATGGGAATGACCACGCTGGCAAGCCCGCTTGCCCCGGCGTTCATGAGCAGGGTGTTGCCCGCCTGCAGACCGCCGATGCGGAACAGGTTTAGATAGGCTGTGGCGAACGCCTCGGGAATCGCCGCCGCCTCTACCATGCTGCACCCGTTCGGTACAGGCATGAGCATATCATAACGTACATTGGCATATTCGGCGTATCCGCCGCCGCCGAGCAGGGCGCAGACGCGGTCGCCGATCTTCCATGCGGATTTTTTCTGCGCACCTTCCGCCACCGCCGCCACGGTGCCGGCAATCTCCAGCCCCATCCACGCGGGGGCGCCGGGCGGGGGCGGATAATCTCCCTCCCGCTGCATCAGGTCGGCGCGGTTCAGGGCTGCCGCTTCGATCTTTACCAGAACATCGTCCTCACCGAGAACCGGGTCGGGAACGTCGCTCCACGATAATTCTCTGTTCTTTCCTACCAGAATCGCTTTCATATTCCGGCTCCTTTCTTATCGGTCTATGCCGAAGTCAAAATGTTGGAGGATTTCCCGCACCGACCGCAGAAGCGGCTTGTGCACCTGGGTCGAGGGGGTATAATAAGGTACGGCGAAGATCAGGCACGAGCCGTAAACCGGTGCCAGAATCCGATGTGCATGGCTGTATTTGCCGCCAAGCCCGAAATAAAACGGAACGTGTAGCGCCTTCTTCAGCGCATAAGTCTCGGGCACGGCACGCACGGCTTCTTCTTCACTTCCCACGGTCATAGCAATCTTGACGATGTCCGCCCCGCGCTCTTCCATGGTTTTGGCAAAGGAGATCAGTGCTTCGGTTTCGTAAAAGGCGGGCAGATGAGAAGAAATCAGCACCTGCGCCCCCATGTCATGAATCTTCGCAATCAGTTCCCGCTGCCGCGCGACGGCATCGGGCTTTTTGGTGGGAATTTGCGGCTCCTGTGCGTCAAAGAAGTCGCACATCAGATCCACGCAGGATGCCCCCGCCCGCACTGCCGTGAGAAGTTGTTCGGCAATCACATCGTCGGACGCCCTGTTCTCGTAGCGGTAGTTGGTGACAATCACGCCACGGTGCTGCATGGGGGAGAACATCGCGCGCAGCGACTCTTCACTCATGGCATCCGGCACGAGTTTTTCCATATGTAAGAGAAATGCATCCGCCCCGTCAAAAATGCCCGTGCGGACGGCACAGACGGTGTCGGCTACGGTATGCTCGTTCAGCGAGCAGACAAGAAGGGGCTTGTGCCCGAATGAAAGAAGCGGTCTTTCCATCCCCGCCACCTTACTCGCACATCGAGGCGCAGGCGCGCCCGCCGTCAATCAGATAGTTGGCACCCGTAATAAACGCCCCCTGCTCGGAACAGAGGTACAGTACCAGATCCACGACTTCCTTCACCTCTGCCGCGCGGCCCAGGCGCGTTTTCATGGTTGCCATGTTCGGGCGAGTCAGTACCGGTCCCGGGGAGACACAGACGCAGCGCACGTTGTAGGGACCGCCGAGATAGGCAAGCGACCTGGTCAGCCCGATCAGCCCCGCCTTTTCGGCGCTGGAATCGGCATGGGAACTCCCCGTCACCCCGTCAATGGATCCGATGTTGACAATGACGCCGCTGTGCGCCTCCCGCATGAGAGGGAACACCGCACGCGCCAGGTACATCGGGGCACGGAAATTGACGTCAATTCCCCAGTCGATGGCATCCATCGCCATATCGGGAAACGCGTGCCCGTCCCGGCAAACGCGCGAGGCAGCGCCGCCCGCGTAACGGATAACCATGTCCACCCCGCCGTAGGTTTCTTTGGCGTAGGCGACTGCCGCCGCAATTTCCTCATAGCGGCGCACATCGGTCACGCGGTAATCGGCGCCGATCTCCGCCGCCTTCTGCGGCAAAGCCTCTTCGCAAATATCCAGCATCACCACATGCGCCCCTTCCTCCCGCAGGAGGCGGGAGGTCAGAAACCCCATGCCCGAGGCGGCGCCGGTGACAAGAGCCGTTTTGTTTTGAAAACGCATCGGAAAATCCTCCTTCAAGTATTTTTCTTCTCCATCATACGGGAAAATTGCCGGGAAAGCAATGGAAAAAACGATACTCATTTACCATTTTCGATACAATTTTCAAAAAAACACTTGCTTTATTTGCGAAAAGCGGTATAATTTCCTTGACATCGTATCCAAGGAGCGCTTATGGATTTTCTGCAAAAAGTCACCGTGCTTGACATAGAAGAGGTGACAATCATCCCGGTGCCGCGTGGCAGAACGGTGGAAATGACCGCACGGCGCTGCGACGGCATCACCTTTTGCATGGGGGAAGGGCAGATTCTTTACCGGCAGGGGAAGGAAACTTACCTCTCGGATCAAAATCACGCCGTGTTCCTGCCGGCGGGGGCAACCTACACCCTGGAATGCCGGGAGGGCGGGCAGTTCCCGCTGGTGAACTTCCGTGCCTCGTCCCCGGTCGGCACCGCCTTTTGCAGCCTGCCTCTTTGCAACCCGGAACAGTATCTTTACAGTTTTGACGCCCTGAAAGACTGTTTTCTCTTTCACCGCCGCCGCGCCGGCGCGCTTGCCGTCCTTTACGAGATTCTTGCCTCCCTTTCGGACGAGGTACCCCCGCACGGGTCGGATATGCTTGCCCCCGCCCTGCGTTACCTGGAGGCGCATTACAACGACCCCGACCTGCACAACGCGCGCCTGGCGGCGGAGATCAACGTGAGCGAGGTTTACTTCCGCCGTCTCTTTGCCCGCACCCTTCATACCACGCCGCGGCAGTATCTTCTCGATCTGCGCCTCAAAAGCGCCAGGGCGCTTCTGCGCGCCGACAGCCGCATCGCCATCGGCGCAGTGGCGGAAGCGTGCGGGTTCTCCGGCATTTACCATTTCAGCCGCGCCTTTTCGCGTGCGGTAGGGTGCAGCCCGTCCGAATACCGCAACCGCTTCCGCACCCGCCCGATCTGAACGGCAGCACCGCGCCAAAACTCCCGGCATAACGGAAAAAATATGCCGCTTGCCGGAAATTACCGCCCCGCCCGCCGCATAACCCCGCCCGCCGGCGGAGAAGTTAAGAAATAGGGTTTCTCCCGAAAATGATTGACAAGGTGGGCGGCGTGTGGTACAATGGGTTGATGAAAAACGGCGCGCGCGCTACGCGCGGGAAAAACGGGGATGGGATATCCTCTTTTCCGCCGCGGGGCTGCTCCTTCTCCTTCCCCTCTTCGGGCTGATTGCATGCGTTATCCTTTTTTTTGACGGGCGCCCGGTGTTTTTTGCCCAGGTGCGCATGGGGCGGGGACTTGAGCCGTTTGTTCTTTATAAATTCCGTACCATGTCCCGCGCGGCGCCGCATGATGCCCCCACTGCCACCCTCGCCGCCGACCGTTATATTACCCCCCTCGGCGCGTTCCTGCGCCGCCACAGCCTGGACGAATTGCCGCAGCTGTACAACGTCCTGCGCGGGGATATGAGCCTGCTCGGCCCCCGCCCCGTGGTGTTGCGGGAAAGCGAACTGATTCTGCGCCGCACCGCGGCGGGGGTGTATGATGTGCGCCCCGGTATGTCGGGGCTGGCACAGGTCCGGGGGCGGGATCTGCTCTCGGATGCGGAAAAAACCGCCTGCGACCGGGAGTACGTCCGTACCCTGTCGCTTGGGCGGGATATCCGGCTGCTTGCCTCTACCGTCGCTGCGGTGCTGTCGCGCCGCGGCGTGCGGGAGGGAAGCGCCCTGTCCTGAACCGAAAGGAGCCTTTTATGGATGACGCTTATCGCACCCTGCTCTCGCTCATCGCACCGCTGATCGGCGGCAGAGCGGGGGCGTGTGCGCCTGTGGAGGATGCGAGGCTTTGTCACCTCGCTGCCCATCACAGTGTGACGAACCTGCTGTACCTTGCCCGCAAAGATGACCCCGCTCTGCCCCCGAATGTGCGGGAGTACCTGGAGGGCAAACTCTTCCGCTCGGCGCAGATTCAACTCATGCAGGAGCGGGAGGCGGCGCGCGTTTTTGCCGCGCTGGAGGCGGCTGGCGTGCGCTACCTGCCGATGAAGGGCGTGGTGCTGCGCCCCTTTTACCCCGCGCCGGAAATGCGCGTTTCCTGCGACGTGGATATTTTCTATGATAAGGAAAAGCGCGCCGCGGTCGGGGAGATGATGACCTCTCTCGGCTTTGCGGAAACCGGGGTGGACGCGAACCACACCGCCTACCGCCGCGGGCAGGTCAGTGTGGAGATGCACCATAACCTGCTCACCGACCAGCCGACTGTCGATCGCTACTACGCCGATGCGTTTTCCCGCCTCCTCCCCGACGGCGGCTGCCGCTACCGGATGCGGGATGAAGATTTCTACATATACGGCACCGTGCACGCCATGAAACATTTTGTCGTGGCGGGCATCGGCATCCGCCCGGTGATGGATGTGTTCGTCTTTCGCCGTACTCACCCGGATATGGATCGCGCCTACCTCACGGCGGAACTCGGAAAACTCGGGCTGCTTTCGTTCCACACGGCGCTTGAAACCCTTGCCGATGTGTATTTTGACGCCCGCCCCATGCCGCCGGAACTGGAGGCAGTCTCGGATTACCTTCTCGGCAGCGGCACCTACGGTACCGCCGCGCAGGCGGCGGCAAACCGCCTGCGCGGCGGCGGCAAAATGCGCCTCTTTTTCCGCCGTGCCTTTCCCCCCTACCGCGTCATGCGGGAGAAATATCCCGCCCTGCGCCGGTTTCCCCCCGCGCTGCCCTTTTTCTGGTGCGGGCGGCTTTTTCGTGCCGTTTTCGGCAAGGGCGGGCAGGCGGAAAAGGAAGTCCGCGCCGCCTGCGCCTCGCGGGAAGAGGACGGGGAGCGCCTTGCCGACGTGATGCGCCGCGTCGGGCTGGACGGCTATCGCTGAAAGGAGTCTTGCCATGCAAACGGAAGATGTACTTGTCCCGCGCCGACAGGTGGCGGATGTGCTTGCTGCCCTGCGCGCCTTTGTGTGCGGGGATGTGTTCCTGCTGCTTGTCTGCCTCGTGACCTACGGTTTTTTGGTGTTCGGGCAGACGGTGGGCGCGTTCTGCACCCTTTTTGCGCTGCTCATTCTGCTCTTGTTCCTCATGGACGATACGTTGCCCCTTCTTTTGCCGTTTCTGCTCCTGCTCGCAGTTTCCCTGCTGATGGAAAAGGAGATGGCAGAATACCCCTGGCTCTTCTTCTTCGCCGTTCCCGCCGTGCCGGCGCTGCTTTTTCGCCTGCTGCGCGGGCTGCCCCGCGCCCGGCGCGGCGGCACCTTTTACCCCCTCATCGGCGTTTCGCTTGCCGTGGCGCTCGGCGGGGTCGGGCACCTGTCGCCTGACCTGTATTTTTCCGCCGCCTCGTTTTACCACATCGCGGGGCTCGGCGTGTGCATGATCTTTTTCTACCTGCTGTTTGCGGGTGGGGCAGACGCCGAGCGGACGTATGACGCGCGCGATAAATTTGCCATGTCCTTTTACCTGCTCGGCGTGTTTCTCGCCTTTCTCATTCTGCGCGTGTATCTTTCGCATGTCGATTGGCTGGAGGGCGGCGGCATCGTTGCCTATCGCCTCGGCTGGGATATGCCGTGGCGCAACGTGGTCTCGAATCTGATTGTCCTGCTGCTCCCCTTCATTTTTTATTATGCCCGCCGCCACGGGGCGGTACACCTGCTCTCCGCCTGCCTTGTGTACCTCGGCGGTGTCTTCAGCACCTCCCGCGGGGCGCTGATCTGCGGCGGGGTGATGATGGTGCTCGGCTTCTTTTATGTCGCCTACGGGCGCCCGCACGCCCTGCGCGCCACCGTGACGCTGCTTGCCGCGCTGTTTTTGCTCGGGGCGGTGTTCTACCCGCACCTGCACGCCTTTGCCGATCGGTTTCTGCGCGTGGACGGGGAGATTGATTGGAAGGAATTTTTCTCCTCCGCACGGGTAAAACTCGCGCGGCACTCGCTTGACGATTTTCTTTCCTCTCCCCTTGTGGGGATGGGGCTCGGGAACCATATTTACAGTACCGAGGCGACTGTCGGTGCCTTTTGCATTGAGTATTACCATTCACTTCTGCCGCAGATTCTCGGCTCGCTCGGGTTGTGCGGCGTAGCGGCATACGGCTTTCAGTTTTACCGCCGCCTGCGGGCGCTGCTTGCCGCCCCGCGGGATGCGTTTACCGCCGCCGCGGCGCTCTCCTATTTCGGTATGCTGATGTATGCGCAGGTCGATCCTTCCATCTTCTCGCCCCTGCCGTTTGCCGCCCTTGCCGTGCTGCTTTTTGTGGCAGTGGAACGGCACACGGCGGCAGCCGCCTGAGAACAAAAACGCCCTCTCTACCCGGGAGGGCGTTTTTGCTTTTGTACAACTTGCACAAAAAACAAAGTCAAAATTGTCTATGCTGGCTAGTTGACTTTTGCCGCCGTTTCGTGTAAAATAGGAAGCAGCAAGATATATATTTCAACGAAAGGATATTCCGTTATGAACAAAAGAATCTTGTCTTTTGCGTTGGTTCTGTGCATGGTGCTGGCAATGGTTCCGGCAATGCTGCTGTCCGTTACGGCGGCGGATGCAGGTACCACCACGGCAACGTCAAAGACCTATGAAACAAAATTTGAAGCAGTGCAGGGCAGCCAGAACGTGCCTCTTGAAGACACCTCTTCCGGCTCGTTGATGTTTACCTTCAAGAACAACTGGTATTTTGTGGCGCACAAAGCCGCAGACTGGAATCAGGAATACCTCATGGATTACGGCATGGATACCAGCGCCAATGCGATTGCGAACGGTAATGAGGCTTCCTGGGGCGGCAACAAAACCGTTGGCTCTTTGTGGCACGGCGGTGCCGGCTGGAACCTGAACTGGCATGGCAGCGATAACGGTACCAACTGGGGCCCCGCTTACGGCCTCCACGTCAGTAACGGTCATACCGCGGCATATCAGTATGTGGCGGAAAGAAGCGGTACTGCCACCATCAGCCTGGATAAGGTGCGTTACCTTTCCGACGCTGCACAGGCGGGCGTTGGTATCTTCGTCAACGGTAAAATGGTTTGGCCGAATAACGGCGATTATTATACCGATGTGACCAAGTACAAGGCGGTTTCTTCTCTCGGCGGCACGGCAGATAGCGGCGGCATTATGAATGTGTCGGGCGTGGCAAGCGTAGCGAACGTGGAACTGCACGCCGGCGATAAGGTCGAGCTGGTTGTGCGAGCTTCTCATAATGACGAGGACTCCGTCAGCGTATGGCGCAGCCGCGGTATTTCCGCCAACCTCACGGTTTCTTTCTCGAAAGCTTATGAAGTTACCATCTTTGACGGCACGAACTACACCTACACCGATGCCGGTGTGGTGGTGCTGCCCGCAACCCCTGCCGGTTGCTACGGCTGGGATGTGGACGGTGACGGGAAAGCCGACTACGCCGGCGGCAGCCGCGTAGTAGTCGGTTGCGGACGGATTGCTCCGGTAGCAACCCCCGAACTGATTACGACCGATTTCTATGCGAATGCCCCTGTCGGTGGGAACGGCTGGCGGGCAGGGAACTATACCTATGCCGGTTCCAAAGCAGGTTCCTTCCGTCCGTATACCGTAAAGAATGAGTGGAACATTTACAACGTGGCTGGCGGCAGCACCTGGAGTTGGGGCGAAATGGGCGGCGGTCTCTACGGTAACCGTTACGACAGCGGGCTGATGCAGGGTTATAAGTTCGCTGTGCGCGATGATATCGTGAAAGGCGGCACCACGCATGCGACCTCCGCAGCAACCTACAAGGTTCCCTATACCGGGAATGTGACGCTGAGTTATGCGTACTTCGTGGGGCGCCGTGAGGTAAATCCCACCGATGCGGCAAATCCGATTTCTTATGAGTTTGCCATTTACGTCAATAATGAGAAGGTTTGGCCGACGGCTTCTGCAGAAAGCAAGACGGGCGCCGCCGGTAACATTACGCTGACCGCAGACGGCTGGTATAATTATACCGGTACAACGGTCTATGCGGCGGGCGCGGTGAAGGATGAGGACATCCTTGCGGTGCTCGGCAATCCCGAGATCAATATCACCGTGAACGGCGGCGATACCATTTGCTTTGCTCTCCGTAACGGCAATGCCACCACCTGGATGGCGTTCATGAACCCGACGGTGGAATATACCGCGTACAACGTACCCACCGTCAATCAGACGACCCTCACCACTTCCATGATGAATCATTTGCCAACATACAGCGTGGGGGGCAACTTCTGGAATGCAGCAGAAGCGCAGTTCTCCGGCAACTGGTCTTTCATCGGGCGTTCTACCGGCAACTTTGGCGAAAAAGTGCTTTGCAATCAGGCATCCGGCAATAACGCCGGTAACTGGTGGTTATGTCCTAAGCACGGTGGCAATGTATATGGCGGTGATAGTTCTTCTCCTTCCTTTAACGGGGAAATGAATCACGGTTATTGGGGTACTTACGGTGCCATCAGCTCTGTGCCGAACTGGAGCGCCGGGTATGAGTATATTGCCGAGGCAACCGGTACGCTGGATGTCAGCATTTCCAACCTGACTTTCAAAAGCAATGCAGCAGCCAAACTCGCCATTTTTGTCAACGGCATGATGGTATGGCCGACGGCAGGCGGCAGTTACGCCAATACGAAAGACTGGTACGCCATTACCGCAGCAACTACCGATGTGACGGCGGATGCCGAGAGCACGAAGAACCTGTTTGTGAAGGCAGGTGATACCGTGGACTTCCTCGTACGTTTCAGTGTTGCATGGGACGACCGTGGTATTCTGTTTACTCCTACCGTTTCCTATACGCAGATGTTCACGGCAGAAGATCCGTACTTTGTGATTGCCAACCCGCTGCCCCGCATCATTCAGCCGGATGGCAACGAACTGACCATGCCCGACTATGCGGGCGAGGGCAAGTTCCTTGGCTGGGATGTAAACGGTGACGGCAACCCCGATTACCTTGCCGGTCAGAAGGTCACTCTGACCGCCGGCATGCAGTTCAAGTGCGAGCCGGTAACCGCAATCGTTCCCGGCTCTACCCCCATCTCCAAGGTTCCGACGCTCGATAACGGAAAAGTTACGTTCTACAACAACTGGTTCATGGGTCTGCGCGATGTCGAGACCAAGAAGTTCACTCCCTTCAACAATATTACAACCGCCGGCTCCGAAGCCTTTACCGTCATGAACGACGGTATGTGGGGCACCGATAACTGGGGCGGCTACTACATCAAGGGCGGCGGCATGGGTCGCGTGGCGATGGTTGGCGAAAAAATGGGTCGTGCGAACACCGTAGCAAATGAGGTTCGTTATGTAGCGCCCTATAACGGTGTCGCCACCATCAGTTACGAAAAACTGAATGTCATTCGTGGTTCCGAGAAGCATATCGCCTCGAACTACATCGAAATGGATTTTGCCGTTTATGTCAACGGTATGCAGGTTTTCCCGATGGAAGGGAACTGGTTCTCTGTCAAGAGCAACCAGTACTACGAATCCGGCACTTACGCAACGCTGGATGCCAAAGCCATTCTGAATCAGACCGGCGTCTTCCCGCTCACCTTGAATCTGACCGCGGGGGATACCGTGTCCTTCGTGACCCGTTGTGGCAATACGTCCAGTTTTATGTGCGATGTGGTACCGAATGTGACCTACCAGGATGTGACCAACGCACCGGTCATCAACCAGGCGAGCGTCACCGTCAAAGATACCTTTGATCTGAACCTTTACACGCACTGCAACTCCCTCTACGAAGTCGAGGAAATCGGCTGCGATCTGGTGGGAGACGATGGAATGCTGCATGAACTCCCCATGAAGGGCGAGATGACCCGTGGCAAGAGCATGCTCTACACCACTACCGCAAACCGCGAACTGAATCTCGTTTCCGCCTGTTTCACGGTTGAAGGGATTTCCGTTATGGATATCACCCGCGATTTCCAAGTGCGCACCTGGGTGAAGTACACGAACGGTGTGGTGGAACACGGCGAACCTTACTATGCAAGTGTAGCCGCTTACGCCGCTGCCGCCGCTGCTTACTTCAACGGTGAGGGCGATGGCAACAGCAGCATCACCGGGGATTCCGACAGCATGAACACCCTCAAGT
>CAKSLR010000052.1 GCA_934467435.1 uncultured Eubacteriales bacterium
ACCTGTTTATTCAGAGCGGGGTCAACTCGTTTGATTCGATTATGGTAGCGGGAAACTCCGCTGCCGCCAATGCCGACGCACTGGTGTATAATATCATGGCGGCGTTTTATACCGCGCTCTCCAGTTTCATGGGGCAGAACTGGGGGGCAGGGAAGCCGGAACGGGCAAAGAAATGTTACTTTATCGGGCTGTTTTACGCCTTTGTGGCGGGGGCAGTACTGGGGGTATCCCTCACCGTGTTCGGAGAGGGATTTCTCTCCCTCTTTACCGATGATCCCGCGGCGGTGACGGCAGGAATGCAGCGGCTTCGGATCATGGGGTATTCTTATGCCTTTTCGGCGTTCATGGACGGTACGATTGCCGCTTCCCGCGGGATCGGTAAAAGTCTGATGCCGACGATAATCGTGATTCTCGGCTCCTGCGTGTTCCGGGTGATTTGGGTTTACACCATTTTTGCGTATTTCCATACCATCTCCTCTCTCTATTTGCTGTATATCTTCTCCTGGGGGTTGACGGCAATTGCCGAGATCATCTACTTTTTTGTCAGTTATCACCGCGCCCTGCCGCAGTTCGGTACGCGGTGTGCATAAAGAAAGGAAAAAACATATGAGAATTGGACTCAGCAGTTACAGTTTGCAGGCGGATATTTCTTCGGGAAAGAAAACGATTCTTGACGCCATGACCTATGCATCGGAGATTGGGGCGGCATGCTTTGAGGTGGTGCCGATCGATTTCTCGCTGTATGAGGAGCAGACGGGCAGGATGGATGAGCGGATGATCGCGGCGGTGCGGGAGCGCGCTGCCGCGCTGCATCTGCCGATTTCCAACTATGCGGTGGGCAGCAATCTGGCGCAAAAGGATCCCGCCGCCCGGCGCACGGAGATTGAGCGGCTTTGCCGCCATGTGGATGTTGCCGCAGGCATCGGTTCTCCGTATATGCGGCACGATGTGTGCGCGTGGCGCGGGAATCTGACCGACAATACGGCAACCGCCTATGAGGCGCTGCTCCCCTATGCGGTGGAGGGGTGCATAGCGGTGGCGGAATATGCGGCGCAGTACGGCATCACCATGCTGACCGAGAACCACGGTTATTTCATGAATGGTGCCGATCGCGTTCTGCGCCTGGTGGAGCAGGTGGGGCGTGACAACTTCGGGCTCCTTTTGGATGTCGGCAACTTTATCTGCGTGGATGAGTGCCCGACCGTGGCGGTAAAAAAGTGCGCACGGTATGCCAAAATGGTGCATCTGAAAGATTTTTATGTACGGAACGCCGCAGGCGGCGCGCCGTTTGGACGCATGGTGGCGTCCGGCATCGGTGGCGGCTGGTTCCCAACGGCATCCGGCACGGCGATGTTGCGCGGTGCCATTCTCGGGCAGGGGGATTTGGACCTGCCGGCAATTCTCCGCTATGTACGGGAAGCGGGGTATGACGGCGATATTTCGCTGGAGTTTGAGGGGATGGAACCCTGCGAGACGGGGTGTGCCATCGGCTTGAAGAGCGCCAAGTGGCTCTGGGAAAACGCAGCAAACTGACGAAAAAAGGCGCGGAAGAAGTACATTCTTCCGCGCCTTTTTCACCCTTTTTTGCCATGCGGCATATCCTTGCACCGAATGAGAAAAGGAGGGCGGCCTATGCGATTGGCGATTTACGGATACGGGAACCTCGGGCGTGGGGTGGAAGCGGCGGCAACCGCCGCGCCGGATGTGAGTTTGGTCGGTATCTTTACGCGGCGGGATGTGAGGAAGGTACGCGCCGCGAGCGGCGCAGAAGTCTTTGCGGCAGAGGAGGTATTTGCTTTTTGTGACCGGGTGGATGTGCTGGCGGTCTGCGGGGGGAGCGCCACCGACCTGCCGACCATGACACCGCAACTGGCTTCCCGGTTTCAGGTGGTGGACAGTTTTGATACGCACGCGACCATTCCCGCCCATTTTGCGGCGGTGGATGCCGCGGCGCGGGAAGGGGGACATACTGCTCTCATTGCCGCAGGCTGGGACCCGGGACTCTTCTCGCTGGCGCGTCTTTATTTTGCGGCAGCGCTGCCCTGCGGAAAAAGTTATACCTTTTGGGGGCGGGGGGTGAGCCAAGGGCATTCCGATGCGGTACGGCACATTCCGGGGGTAAAGGACGCGCGGGCATACACGCTGCCGCGGGAAGAGGTGCGGCAGGCGGTAGCGGCGGAACAGACCGTTTTGCTGCCGGCGGGGGCATTTCACCGCCGCGTTTGCTATGTGGTGGCGGAGGCTGGGGCAGATACCTGCCGCATCGAACGGGAAATTCGGGCGCTGCCGCATTATTTTGCGGGAAACGACACGGAGGTGCACTTTATTTCGGAAGCGGAAATGGCGCGGGAACACGCCGCCTTGCCGCACGGCGGTCATGTCTATCGTAACGGCACGACCGGGGGACGCGGAGAGGTGAAAAATGCCCTGTCGCTTTCCTTGCGTACCGATTCCAACCCTTCCCTGACCGGCAGTTTGCTGCTTTCGTTTGCCCGTGCGGTGGTCCGGCTACATGAGCGGGGGGAATACGGGTGTAAAACGGTATTCGATCTTCCGCCTGCGGCGCTGCTGCCGATGGCGCCGGCAGCACTGCGGGAGGCGTTCCTTTAGAAGAAATTAACAGAGATTTTACGTGCCGCCCATTGACAGAGGGGTGCTTGCGGCGTATAATATCATCGGAGCAGGTTTGAATCGTGCCGGGAAACGGCAAAAACCTGCCGTTTCCCGAAAATCGGATCAAAAAACAAGGAAGATCATCATGCGAAAAACGAAAATTGTCTGCACACTCGGTCCCGCCTGCGCGGAACAGGGCGTGATGGAAGAAATGCTCCGCGCCGGCATGAATGTGGCGCGTATGAACTTCTCGCACGGCGACCATGCCATGCATCAAAAAAATTTGGATACGTTTTGCCGCGCGCGGGCACACCTGGATGTGCCTGCGGCGGTGCTGCTCGATACCCGCGGACCCGAAATCCGCACGCTGCCCGAGATTGGGGCGGGCATTGCGGTGGAAACGGGCAAGACGGTTGTTATCACCCCTGCTGTCCGTGCGGAGAATCCCGATGCGGTGCCGATCAGTTACCCGTACCTTGCCCGCCATGTGCAGGCAGGGGATCATATCCTGATTGACGACGGCAAGATCAGCTTGCGCGTTGTCCGCACGGAGGGGGACGATGTTTACACCGTTTCGGAAGGGGACGGCGTGATTCTCGGTTATAAAGGCATCAATCTGCCCGGTGTGCCGATTGATCTGCCGTTCCTTTCGGAACGGGACAAGTCCGACCTTCTGTTCGGCGTACGAAACCGGGTGGATTACGTGGCGGCATCCTTTACCCGCACGGCGGAGGATATCCGTGAGATGCGGCGCTTCCTTGCGGAGGCGGGAGGCGAGGAGATCCGCATCATTGCCAAGATCGAAAACCAGGAGGGGATTTCCCACTTTGACGAAATTCTCTCGGCGGCGGACGGTATTATGGTGGCGCGCGGCGATATGGGCGTGGAAGTGGCGTTTGAGCAGTTGCCCGGCATCCAGAAAAATATGATTGCCCTTTGCCGCGCGGCGGGCAAGCCTTCCATTACGGCAACCCAGATGCTTGATTCCATGGTCAACCACCGTACGCCGACGCGGGCAGAAGTTTCGGACGTGGCAAACGCCGTCTTTGACGGCACCTCCGCCGTCATGCTCTCGGCAGAGAGCGCGGCGGGCAGATATCCGGTGGAGTCGGTGCAGGCGATGGCGAAGATTGCCTGCCGCGCCGAGCAGGATATGGATAACGAACGGATGGATGTGATTCACGACCGCGCCGATGTGACCACCGCCATCTGCGATGCTGCCTGCACAACGGCTGCCGATTTGCATGCGGCTGCCATTCTTGCCATTTCCCGCCGGGGGATCACCGCGCGGAATATGTCGGCGTTTCGCCCGCGCATTCCGATTCTTGCCCTGACGCCGGATGAGCGAACGTATGAGCAGCTTTCCCTGTTTTATGGGGTGATTCCGCTGCGGACGGAGGATCAGGAAAGCACCGATGCCCTCTTTTCCCACGTGATTGCGGTTGCCCGCGGTAAGGGATATATCAAGAGCGGTGACTGCGTGGTGCTGACCGCGGGACTGCCGATTGGAAAAAGTGGCAGTACCAACTGTATCAAAGTGCATTTTGTGGAGTGACGGCTATGGTGGAAGAACGGTTTTCCCGCACGGCGCTGCTTGTCGGGGAGGAGGGAGTATCCCGCCTTGCCGCCGCTACGGTTGCCGTGTTCGGGCTGGGGGGCGTCGGCGGGTATGTGTGTGAGGCGCTTGCCCGCGCGGGGATCGGTCACCTGATTCTTGTGGATCACGATGTTATCAGCCGTAGCAATATCAACCGGCAGATTCTTGCCGATGAAGAAACGGTCGGTCACCCGAAGGTGGAGGTTGCCGCCGAACGGGCAAAAAAGATCAATCCCGCCGTTCGCGTGACAGCGGTGCAGCGCTTTGTGCTGAGTGAGGAACTTGAGGGATTGTTTGCCGATTGCCGCCCCGATTACATCGTGGATGCGATCGATACGGTAACGGGGAAGGTCGGCATCCTCCGCTACGCCGCGGCAGCGGGGATTCCCGCAGTTTCCTGTATGGGAACGGGCAATAAACTGGAGCCGGAAACATTGCAGATCAGCGATATTTCCCGCACCCACACCTGCCCGCTGGCACGCGCCGTGCGTGCACGGTTGCGGCGGGAGGGGATTCTGCATGCGGATGTGCTGTGGTCCTCCGAGCCGCCGCGGAAGCCGGTGGTGCAACTGACCGAGAACGGACGGCACATCCCTGCCTCGGTTTCGTTTGTGCCGGGGGTCGCGGGGCTGATGCTCGGCGGCTTTGTGGTGAGGCGTCTGCTCGGCATTTCCGATCACAAAAAAATGTAAAAACCGAAAACCGGAACCAATACATAAAACGCCGTGCGGCGGGAAGGAGAAAGTATGGATCGGGCGAAAATTGTGGCGTTTGTGCTTTTAGTCGCGCTTTGCCTGTCACTGCCACTGTTGTGGCTTCTCTTGCTGCGCCCCGATCGCAGTCTGCCGCAGGATTACAGTACCTTCTCGTATTTTGCCGTGACCGGCAATGGGCAGGAATACATATATGCCCCCGGGGAGGACGGATTTCTCATGGCGGCGGATGCGTTTTCTCACGCCGTGGCGGCGGATGCCCCCGCGTGGTATCGGGAGGACGCGCCGAAAATGCTGCTTGAATGGATTGAAGGGGACCGCGCCCATCAGTATATGCTGTATCTTTCCGCCTCGCCGATGGCGGCGTATCTGACCGATGACCGCGGGGGCGGTTATCTTCTGCGCCGTGTGGACGCCATCCGCTTTTTTGCGGGAGAAGGGGCACCCGCCCCGGAGGGGGAAGAACCGCCGACCTTTACCGTCGGGGGGAGGGCGATTGGCGCCTCTCTTTGCCGCTGGACGTATACCGGAACGGCGGAAGATGGAAGAGAATATACGGCAACATCGGGCGATGTGTACCGTGCGGGCGGCGTGTATCCGCTGGAGACGGCAGATTTTGCACCGGTCTTTTCTCTCACGCCGAGCGAGGTGCGCTATACGGTCTTTTCGGGCAGTGTTCCGGTGGCAACCGGGCAAACACCGCCGGATTTTTCGGCGCTCTCCGCCGGGGAGTATGAACTGGCTGTGGTGGCGGAATGGGAGCGTGAGGACGACACGGTAAAGGCAGGGTATTCTTTTATCTTTTCCGTTTCCTGAAAAAAACGGGGCAGATGCCCCGTTTTTTTCGGAGCAGGGCGAGATGCCCTGCTTTTTTTTATATTCCCGCCCGCAGCCCGCGCTGACTGCGAAAAAAGGCGACCTGAAACGGCACGGAGAGCAGGAAAGTAAGAAGGTCAGCCAGCGCCTGGGTGGCGGCAATTCCGGGAAGCCCGGCCGTGTAGGAAAGCAGAAAGATAAGCGGAATGAAAAACACGCCCTGCCGGCAAGAAGCAAGAAAAGCGGCGGTTTTACTTCTGCCAAGGCATTGCAGCATCTGGTTGACATAAGTGGAATAGGCAAGCAGCGGAAGAACCAGAGCGAACCAGCGCAGCGTCATGGCGCCGATTGCCACCACGTCGGCATCCGTGCGGAAGAGGGAAATGACCCCATCGGCGCCGATGCCAAGGGCAACGGCAGCCGCACAGCAGATCAGCGTGCCGAGCAGCGTGGTGAAATAAAAACCGCCCCGAACGCGGGCATAGCGCCGCGCCCCGTAATTGTAACCCGCCATGGGCTGATACCCCTGACCGATGCCCACGATCAAACTGCGTACCATGGTGTAAATTTTGGTGGCAATCGTCATGGCGGCAATGGCGGCATCCCCATAGGGTTTGGCAAGAATCGCAAGCAGGGCGGATGCCAGGGTGGCAAGCCCCTGCCGGCAGAGGGTGGGGAACCCGTTGGTCAGAATTCTGCCATAAAGCCGCACTTCCCGTGGCAGGCAGGAGAGCGCCGGGCGGACGATGGTCTTTTTGAGGAGGAAGATCGAAAGCAGCACCGCGAAACTGAAAAGCTGGCTGACCATGGTGGCAACGGCGGCGCCGGTCATGCCCATGCCGCAACCGTGAATGAGAATGGGGTCCAGCGCCATATTGAGCAGCCCGCCCGATACAATGCCGATCATGGAAAGAGAAGCATGTCCTTCTGCCCGCAGGATATTGTTCAGGGTGAACATCACACACATGAACGGGGCGGCAAGCAGAATATAAAACGCATAATCCTCGGCATACGGGAGCGCGGTTTCGGTGGAGCCGAGCAGACGCAGAAGGGGCGAAAGAAACGAGAGCCCGAGCACGGTGACGATGCCGCCGAGCAGGGCGGCAAGCAAAATGGCGCCGGTGGCGTAGCGGTTGGCGACATCATTTTGCTTTTTCCCGAGGTTCTGGCTGATGTAGGTGGAGGTGCCCATTCCCACGGTGAAGCCGACCGACTGGATGAGCGACATCAGCGCGAAGACAACGCCCACCGCCGCCGCCGCACCGAGATTGAGGTTGGAGACAAAATACGTGTCGGTCATGTTATAGATCGAGGTCATCAGCATACTGAGCGTAGAGGGCGCAGCAAGCGACACGATCAGGCGCGGAATGGGTGTTTCGGTCATTTTTTTGTATTGAACTTGGTCGGTCATGGTGGTTCCTTTCACGAAAAGAAAACGGCATCGCTGACGCGCCCCGTGCACAGAGGTTCTTTGGTATCATCAGACGGGCAGCCGGTGGGGGCGCCGGTGCATCGCACTCTTTTTATTTTATACGAATTGCAGATAGTTTGCAAGCATTTTTTGCGGTGTTGCTTTTTGAAATTCTACTTTTGCGAGAGTTTGACGTGCCGATTTGCCTTGCAAATTTCCTACGCCCGTGTTATACTGAAAAAAACGAGCGGAAGGGGTATTTCATGGCATACGATGTGTTCGGCACCCGCTTGCGACAGCGGCGGCAGGAAAAGGGAATGACGCAGCACGCCCTTGGCAGGGAGTTGGGGGTTACGGATAAAGCCGTTTCCCGCTGGGAGACGGGCACCGCCCGTCCGCGCGGTGCACTGCTTGCCCGACTTTCGGCGGTGCTGGATATTTCGGTTGATACGCTGCTCGGTAATCTGCCGGGCGCACCGGATCGGGGCAGGGATGACGGCGATTCGATGGATGCCCTGCCGCCGCCCCCTCCGACAAAGAAGAAAGGAATCCGCCATATGAAACACAGTTTTATCCCCGAGACGGCAAAAGAAAACGGGAACTATCTCTGCACCTGGACCATTCAGGAGGATATCGCCAAAAAAGAAGGGCACGCAGGGAACGGAACGCTTGGGCAGCGGGATGCGATGGACGCCGCGCACCTTTTTGCCCCCGATTCACCCTACCATTTTATGAAACGGGAGGACCGCGCCGGGCTATATCTGCTGCTGGACGACGGGTGGGATGTTCCTTACCATACGGCGGCGGGGAACTGGCGCAAAATCGGTATGTTCGGTTCGGTGGAGCCGGATGCGGAACGCTTTGCCGGGTATGGGGAAACGCCCGAGGAACGCCTGCTGACCCTTTCGCAGAAAGCGCAGGAATGGGGATATGCGGGACTCGGGCTCTGGATTTCCCCGCAAAAACCGTTTACCGAGGAAGAAAACGACCCCGCCGAGATCGAGCGGTACTGGGAGAGCCGCGCACGGATGTGCGAGGCTGCCGGGGTGCGGTACTGGAAAGTAGACTGGGGAAAGTATGCCGACAATCCCACGTACCGGGAACATATGACGACTGCCGTACACCGGGTGGCGCCCCACCTGCGCGTGGAACACGCGGTGTGTCAGGGACCGTATAGCGGCGCCACATCTCCCGATGACGAAATTGCCGAAAAAATGCGGCAGGTGATGCCGGTTTCGGACTACCTGCGCACCTATGACGTCCAGTATCCCTTTGCCGATGCCGCCACCGCCTGCCGGGTGGATGCGCTGCTCTCGCGCCTTGACCCGAAGAGCGTTCGCCCCGATTGCCTTGGAAAAATCAACGTCGAGAGCCGGCCGGCGGTTGCTGCGGGGCTTGGCTGTAATTTGGGCATTATGCGGTACCGGCGTGAAACAGAGGCGGTTTTGCGCTGGCAGCGCCTTGCCCCGCCGTTCTCGGTCAAGGACGCACCCTATCTTGCCTCAACAGAACGGCTGACCGACTCGTATTATTTTTCCTATAATCCCGACTGGTGGCTGCCGAACGCCAATACGGAGTACAGCATCCGTGTTCCCGCCGTGATGGCGCGCGGCACGCGCCTGCCTGTGGTGCATGCCGGAGGGGCGGCACCTATCCTGCTTGCTTCCGAGAATCCGGAGACGGGCGCTTACGCCGTTTCGGCGCTGCGCCGCACCATTGACCCGAACCCGATGATGATTGCCGCAGCAGATGTAACAATCTACCCTTCGTCTCTGCACGCGCCGATCGGCATTTTCGGTTACTACACCCGCCTGACGATTGTCTATCCCGAGCCGATTCCCGCACGCGCAACGGTGTTTGCCGAGTGCCTGCTTTCCGATTCGGCATTTCCCGTTACCGAAGGGGCAACCATCTCCGGCAATACGCTGACCTTAGACGGAAAGTGGCTGCGGTACGCAGGCATTCCCAGCAGGGAAGCGGAGGCGCTTTGCGAGCCGGCGCTCCTGATTACGATTCGCTGAAAAAACGGTGCCGTCCCAAGGACGGCACCGTTTTTTTAACCCCGGCGAAAGAGGGCACGTAACCCGGACGGGCGGTGATAGTCGGGGTTCAGCCTGGCGGAAATTACCGGGTAGCCGCTCCCCGCGAGCAATGCTTTCAGCGCCGCGAGATCCGGCTCTTCTTTTATGAGAATGACCGTTTCCCCCGTTTTGCAGGAGGAACGCACCTTTTTGACAGGAAAGTGACAGCGGATGACATCGTTGATGTGGCTTTCGCACATCGGGCACATCATGCCGTCGATTCTCAGCGTCAGTTCGACCATAGCGGACATCCTTTCTTTGGGGTGACAGCAGGGGGCGCCGGAGCGCCCCCTGTGCTTTATGATTTTTTGTGGCAGGAACCCGCCATGGCGCAGTGGGCACAGTTGCAACCGCAGGTGGATTTTCCCTTCTTCTTATCGCGTACAAGCGAGCGGATGATGAGAAACACAACCAATACGAGCGCCGCGCAAATCAAAACCGTCACGTAATTATTTGCAAGCCATGTGAACATAGAAGGCTCCTTTCTCCGCACAGTGGCGGATGAATGGGTTTATTTACGAACAACAACCTTCGCTTCTTTGGTGGTCAGACGGGTTGCTTCGTGATACGGACGAACCAGCATATAGATGATGCCAGCGAGCGCCGCAACCGAAACGATCACGCCGAACACATTACCGTTGCCGGTGAACAGGTTGCCGAACTGGTTGATCATCAGCGCGATCACATAGGCGAAGCCGCACTGATAGCCGATGGCAAACCAGGTCCACTTTGCGCTGTTCATTTCACGCTTGATG
>CAKSLR010000053.1 GCA_934467435.1 uncultured Eubacteriales bacterium
ACGGTGAATACGGTGGCGCATGATGTTGTCCATCACGATGCCAAAGCGGCAACCTGTACCGAAAAGGGTTGGTATGCCTACGATACCTGCAACCAGTGCCGTTATACCACGTATGCGGAAATTTCTGCTCTCGGGCATGATTTCCCCGCCGACATCTGGCAAAAGGATGCCGAGGGGCACTGGAAGAAGTGTTCCCGTTGTGACGCAACCGAACCGAAACTCGAACACGTGTGGAATGATGGGGATGTCATCGTAGAACCCACCTGCTCGACAACGGGAAAGAAGACCCATACCTGCAAGGATTGCTTTGCTACCAAAACGGAAACGGTGAGTACGGCTGCGCATGATGTTGTCCATCACGATGCCAAAGCGGCAACCTGTACCGAAAAGGGTTGGTATGCTTACGACACCTGCAACCAGTGCCGCTATACCACGTATGCGGAGATTCCCGCTCTCGGGCACGATAAGGTTTCCCACGATGGGAAAGCCGCAACCTGTACGGAATCCGGCTACCGGCCTTACGAGACCTGCAGCCGTTGCGACTACACGACCTACGAAACCATCGATGCCCTTGGTCACGATACCGTTTCCCATGCGGGGAAAGCTGCAACCTGTACGGAAGACGGATATCAGCCCTATGAGACTTGCAGCCGCTGCGACTTTACGACTTACGAGGCCGTCGGTGCCCTTGGGCACGACATCGTTTCCCATGCGGGGAAGGAGGCAACCTGCACCGAAGATGGCGCCCAGCCCTATGAAGCATGCAGTCGCTGTGATTATACGACCTATGAAAAGATTCCCGCCCGCGGCCATGACAGGATTCCCCATGATGCTAAGGCGGCAACGTGTACGGAAATCGGTTGGAGCGTTTATGTGACCTGTAACCGCTGCCGCTATACGACTTACCGGGAAATCGCCGCCCTCGGTCACGACGAAATTCCACATGCGGGGAAAGGGGCAACCTGTACGGAGGGCGGCTATCAGCCTTATGTGACCTGCAGCCGTTGCGACTACACGACCTGCAAAAAGGTCGATGCCCTTGGTCATGATTTCACCGGCGGTACATGGCAGAGCGATGCTGCCGGGCACTGGAAACGGTGTTCCCGCTGCGAGGTTGCCGGCGAGAAGGAAAATCATACCGGTGGTACGGCAACCTGTCAGGGCGGTGCGGTTTGTGACGTCTGTTTCGGGGTCTACGGGGAACGGAATCCCGGTCGCCATACAGGCGGTTCGGAAATCCGGGATATGAGAGAAGCCACCGCCGAAAAGGCGGGCTACACCGGCAACCGTTACTGCAAAGGGTGCCACGTCAAGTTGTCTGACGGCACGGACATTCCCACGCTTTCCGACCTGTCCGTCGACAAAAAGAGCGATTTGGCATCGGCAGCCGACGCCATGGAGAAATTTTGGAACGATCAGAGCGATGCCCTGACCGATGAGCAGGAAAAACAACTGGCGGACAGCATCCGCGCCGTCCGATCTGCACTCGAGAGCATCAAAAACGTGGAAGAGGCTGTGAAAAAGGCAGAAGCCATGCCCGCTTCTGACAAGATTCTGCCGGATGATGAGGCTGCCATGGTTGCCTACGAAACCGCAAAGAAGGCTTACGATGCCCTGTCTGCTGAGGAAAAGGAAATGGCAGGGGAGCGCACCGGAAATGCCCTGGACGCGATGCAAAAAGCCCTGACCGCCTATGACGTCACCTACGGCAACGGTAATACATGGACGGAAAACGAAAAGGACGACGGTTTGACCTTCACAGTCAACGGTTCCCACAAAAAGTTTGCGGATCTGATGATCAACGGTGCGGTCGTGAACCGCGAGTACTATGACATTGGGCAGGGAAGTACCATTATCACCCTGAAGGCACCGTATCTGCAGTCTCTACCTGCCGGCACATATACGCTCCTGGTCCGGTACACGGACGGTAGCACGGATGGAGAGGACTCCTTCACCATCACGAAAAATGACCCCGCGGACCCCTCCGATCCGACTGTAACGGACCATTCCGTGCCGGTCGTGTGGATCGGCATGGTGATTGCCTGCGTGGTAATCATTTTCCTCCTGCTCCTGCTGCTCTTCCGGAAACGGAAGCAGGAGAAAGACAGAGAAGGGCAATAAGAGAAAGAAGAAAATTCGGGTAAAAAGCGGGAGTGCATTCCGAAGGATGCACTCCCGCTGTATTTTATGGATGGGGAAGTATCGATTTAACTTCTTACACCCACTTCAGTTTTACGGCGCTTACGCCGTTATTGGGGTAAAAAGCGCTGAGCAGATAATAGCAGCCGTCTCTGTCTTTTATGATTTCCGGCGCGTGCGCCTTCAGCATGGTGATCGGCGCGGTGCGGTAAAGACCCTCTATCGTGCGGGAGGCATACACCATGGTTCGGTTGTCATAGCAGCCGTTTCTTCCGTCGCAGATGGTCCAGAAAAGGTAATACACCCCGTCTTTTTTCATCAGGAACGGAGATTCGTTCTCGCACTCGGCAAACAGCGAGGTCTGCAGGATTTTTTCGTCTGACCAGTGTTCCGCATCTTCGGACGTGCGGTATTTCAGCAAACGGCTTTCGGTGTATAAGATGTAGTACACACCGTCTTCACAATACAAAAACGGATCTCTTGCGCCGAAGTCGCGACAGGCAAACAGCGGCGCCTTCCTTTTCCAGGTTTTGAAGTCCGCCGTCTCTGCCCGCCGCATTTCCTGCGGACTGTATATGACCTGAAAAGCGCCCGCGTGTTTCATCAGGTGCGGCGCCCATATTTCCGGTTTCTCGCCCGGTCGTTCGGACGGGTAGAGAATTTTGTCGCAGTCGCGGAACGAACCTTCGTGGAAAATTTCCGAAAAACTGTCTGCGGTTGCCGTACAGTGAAAAAGTTGGTATTCTGCCTCGTGAACATCTGCCTCATCATAATCAAAGTCATTGACAAAACCGCGGGGGCGGGGGTGCGTGATTCCCACCATATGCCACACCCCGTTGTCATGGAGAACCGAAAAATCGTTTGTAATCCATTCGTCATACCGGGTGCCTTTGGTAAAGGAGGGCGTATTTTCCCCCTGGTAGCGATCGGGGGTCGGTTGATACACACGGACATATTCGCCGTCCAGTTCGGGAATGAATAATTTTTCGCGGATCATGTAGCGCAGTTCCTTTCCGATATTCGTTTGTCTTGCGGTACCGGAAATTTCAGAATTCTTCGCGTCTGCCATTAAAAAATATTGCATTTATGGTATGTTGTCGGTGGGGCTTTCTGCTTTCCGGTTCGCCTGGAACGGCGGTGTGCCGCCGCTTTTTTCATGGTAGCACACCGCGGTGGACTTTTCTATGGCAGGAGGGAACTCTTTTATGGCAAAATGTAACTTTTTGCCCCGGTGCTTTGGGTCTCTCCCGGATGCACAACTTCTTCCCCCATTTATGATGTGTCTTCTGCAAACGGCACATCATCGAAAAGCGGGGTTCCCGTCCGGTTTTCATGGGGGCGTACGGTATGAGAGAAATCTTCTGATATGAATCCCCTCATTCGGATATTTGGTTTCGGTATGGTCGTGCGTTACACCGTCTTCCTCCTGCAGGAAAAGGTGGTTTTCCGGCAACGTGAGAGAAAGCGGTAGGAATCCGGCGCGGTTCACTCCGTATGATCTTTGAGCCACCGCATGGCGGTATAGGCGTAAACCGCGCTGCCGAAGGGGAGTGCGGCGGGGTCGAATTTTACCATCGGATGGTGCTGCGGGTAGCGGTATCCTTTTTCGGGCTGTCCCGCCGCCAGAGCCAGCATGACGGAGGGCACTTCCCGGCTGACATAGGCAAAGTCCTCGGAACCTGCCGAGCGGGAAATATCCTCGCCCTCACGGTCCGCGCGTAACTGTGCCACGGAAAAGACGTTTTTCGCGCCGAGCAGTTCTTCCCCGTAGCGCGTGGCATCGGCGACGAGTGCCTTGTCGTTTTGCAGGGGCGGACAACCGCCGGAAAAGGTTACTTCCGCCGCGGCGCGGAACGTACCGGCAATTCCCGTGGCGATTTCCCGGATACGCTGTTTGACCGCAGCCCGTACCTCCTCCGCAAAGGTCCGCAGACTTCCGCGCAGGATCGCCGTGTCGGGAATGACGTTTGCCGCTTCCCCCGCGTGCATGGCGCCGACGGTCAGCACCGCGCGGTCTGGCAGCGCCAATTCCCGTGCCGGAATTTCCTGAAGGGCGATGAGAATATGCGCCGCCGCGGTCAGCGGGTCGATGCCGGCGCTTGGCATGGAGCCGTGGCAGCCCTTGCCCCGGATGCGGACCTCAAACGTATCGGCGGCGGGGGCGCTGACGCCGGGATCGGATACGATGATGGTGCCCGGCACGAACGGAACGCCCGCCATGACATGCAGCATCAGCGCTGCGTCCACCCTCGGGTTTTCCAGAACACCGCCACAAATCATGTCGGCGGCTCCCTCGAAAATTTCCTCCGCCGGTTGGAACATGAGTTTGACCGTGCCTTGGATTTCCGCTTCGTGCTGCTTTAACAGGCTCGCCGCACCGAGCAGCATGGCGGTGTGCATATCGTGGCCGCAGGCGTGCATACAGCCGTTCCGGGCGGCAAACGCCACGCCGGACTGCTCGGGAATCGGCAGGGCGTCCATGTCTGCGCGGAGCAAAAACACCTTGCCCGGCTTGCATCCGCCGGCAAGGACACGCAACCCAGCCCTGCCGCAATCTTCCGGCACGTATCCCATCTTTTCCAGTTCGGTTTTGACGTAGGGCAGTGTGTACGTCAGCGCAAAGCCGGTTTCGGCGTGGGCGTGCAGGTACTCGCGGTGTTTGCTAAGTTCCGCCGACAGCGTGGTTGCTTCGTGTAGCAGGGAAGTTGCAAGAGAAACCATTCTTCCTCTCCTTTGCGGTTGTTTTCTTCCCTTAGGGTGCGCCGTTTTGAAAAAAATAAAAAAGATTCTGATAATCCGGCATTCCGACATTTCGGGATGCCGGATTTTTGGCACACGGCCCGATTGGCAATTCCTATTGCAAAAAACAAAACGGTATGGTACAATATGGGTAAGATTTCCCGCATGCGAGATGCGTTGAGATTTTGCCCCCGGTGCCCGGTTCGTTTTTTTGCCTTATGATTTCGGAGGAAAAGTATGAAAGAGAAACTGCATGGTTTGGGTATGCGGTCACTTTCGGTTGTGCTGGCGGTGCTCACCGTTTTATATGTTTTGCCGCTTTCGGTGATGGCAGACGCATGGCGGCAGGACATGGGCGCTTCTTCGGCGGCAGGAACCGAAGGCACGCTGTCGTATGATAGGGAAGTGACGGAACTGACCGAGCGGCGGGAGGAAAACGTAAAACATTTCCGCCGGAAGGACGGTAGTGTTGTGGCGGTGGCGTACCCCGAGGCGCTGCATTACCGTGGGGAAGACGGAAGTTGGCAAGATATTGACCACCGCATGACGGACGCGGGCAACGAATATGTCAGCGGCGATCAGCGCGTGCGGTTTGCCAAAAAGATTGCGGGGAACGAAACGATCTTTTTCCTGAAGAACGGAGAATACCATATACAGGTCGGGCTTTCCGGGGCAAAAAAGAATAGCACGGCGCAAGTGTCGAGCGGATCGGAGGTGGGGGAGAATATCCCGTTTCCCGCCTGGCTGCATTTGGAAAATCTGCATGCGGGGATTCTTTTTGCGGATATTCTGGACAACACCGACATCCGATATACCGTTGCCTCCCGGAATATCAAAGAGGACATTATCGTAAAAGCGCCGGGGGGAACTTATACCTATCACTTTTTGCTGAAACTGGAAAACCTGTGCGCACAGGCTGCCCCGGACGGAAGGATTCACCTGCATGACAAAAAGACCGGCGCCGTCCGCTATCGGTTTGCAACCGGGTATATGAGGGATGCGGCGGGTGCGGTCTCGTATGCTTTGCGTTATACGCTGGCAGACGGCGGAAACGGGAAATATACCCTGACGGTCGAGGCGGATCGTGCCTGGATGGAGGCGCCGGAACGGCAGTACCCCGTCTGCATCGACCCGCCGCTGGCAGCGGTCAGCACGGCGGATACCGTGGATACGGGGATTACCAAAGGCTCCCCGGATACCGCCTTTGCCACCGCGGAAACGGTTTCGGTTTCCGACACGGCGCGGATGTACTGGCGCGCTGCGGTTCTGCCGACCTTGCCTGCCGGGGCTTATCTGACCGATGCGGTGTTTTCGGTTTACCTTTCCGGGGCTTTTTCGGAAGGGGTCTCGGTCGGGGTCAGACAGGTTCTTTCTGCCTGGGGGAGCGACCTGACCTGGAACCGGACGCCGGATGCCGGCGGAACCGAGGGGGAAACCGGCGTATCGGAGGATCGCCGTTTCCTGTTCCGGGGCGGAACGGTCTCGTTTCATGTACTTTCAACGGTGAGAGCGTGGTATGACGGCGCCAATTACGGGCTCGCCCTGACCGGGGATGACACAACCGCCGTCACCGTTGCCACCGGCAAACATACCATGGCATCCCACCGCCCTTCTTTGGTTGTGACGTACCGGGATATGAAGGGGATGGAGGATTACTGGTCCTACACGTCGCAAAATCTCGGGCTTGCCGGCAGCGGGCATGTGAATCTCGCCAGCGGGCAACCGGTATTCTCGCTGCCGTTGCTGTCCGGCATGACGGGCGTGGTGCCTTACACCGCCGCGCTGACCTATCACGGGGCGATGGCGGGAAAGGCGCATACGGGCGGGGTAGCGCGCGTGGCACACAGGACGTCCCCGGCGCCGCTCGGGTTCCTGCTGAATTGCCGCGCCACCCTTACGGAACTCTCTCTGCCGACGGCAGACGGGGGGAGTGCGACCCGTTTGGTATTTTCTGACGGCGACGGTACGGAGCATTATTTTTCGCCGGTGGATCAACTCGGCAATTACCTTGACGAGGACGGGCTGCGGCTGCTGTTGCACGTGGATCGGATCCGCAAGGTCTGTACCCTGACCGATGCCGACGGCAATCAATATACCTTTGAAAAGACCGCTACCACCGTGCCCGGTACGACAGCGGGGTATTACCTGACGTCCATGCAGGATACCTGCAAAAATACCCTGACCTTCACCTTTGATACCGCAGGAAACGTGACGGCGGTGGCGGTGCGCCCCTATGGGCAGATCGGCAGCATCACGCAGATGCACCTGTCTTATACAGCGGAGGGACAACTGTTTGCGGTCTGGGACGAACACTCCGGGCGCGGCGCGGTGCTTCGTTGCTCGGAAAGCCCCGGCGGTGCGATTTCCGCCACCGGCGGGGGATATTTGCGGGAAGTGGTTTTTGCACATGCGGCATCGCCCACGCAGGCAACGTGGCAAACCTTTTTCCGGCAGAATACCAACGTCTCCCGGGGCACGGTGACGGTGGATGCCGTGGCATCCTATACTTATGACGTCGCCGGCAGGCTGCTCACCGCGCGCAACGGGATGACCGGCTATATGGTCCGTTATACCTATACCGACGGGCGCGTGACCCGGATTACGGAGTCTTCGGGCGGTACGGCGGGGCAGGAAATCACCCTTTCTTACGCAGCCTCCTATACCCGCCTGCGCAGTAGCGGAAACGATGACATCATCGATACCGACGACGATCTTCTGACAACCTATACCTTTGATACCGCCGGGCGGAACATCGGATCCCATACCACAGATGTCGGCGGTACCCGCCTGTACGGTGCCAGCGGAACGCGGTATGCAGAGGAAACCGGGTCGGAAAACAAAATAAAGACCAGGGCAGAGACCGTAGCACGAACGGGGAATTACGTTCTGGACGGTAACTTCCGCGGCAACTCCGGTGCCTGGTCCGTCTCCGGTAATGCGAGCGTGGCAAACGGGAAAGGCTCTATCCCCCTATCGGCATCCCTCGGCAGCCTCTATCAGGTTGTGGCGCTTCCCGCCGGGGAATACACGTTGGCAGTACGCCTTTCCATCCATCAGGCAAGCGGTGCGACGGTGGAACTGAAGGCAACCTCGCTCAGCCATACGCAGCATCGCTATACCGAAACCGTGCCGGTCAACGCCGGTTACGCGAGCGGCACTTCTACTCTTGCGGAGTTGCGTTTCTCGTCCTCGCCCACAGGTTCGGCGTCGAGTGAGAATTTCCGCATTGCCATCGAGGCAAGCGGCGGCACCGCCTCCGGCGCTTTGGTGGAGATTGAGAGTGTGATGCTCTCAAGGACCGAGGGCTCCTCGGATTATAACCTCGTCACCGCGGGGCATTTTGAAGATACCGTTGACGGCGAAGCGAAACGGTATTTCACCATCGTGGAGGGCGAAGGCGCTACGTTGATCTCCGATGGGGGCAGAAAGTATCGTTCGGCACTGCACGGTCTGACACTGATGATGCGGGGAACGGGAAAGCAGGTGCCCTGCTACGCGGAACAGACCGTTTACACCGCGAGCCAGTGGATGCTGGATAATTACGGGCACTACTATGACGAAACGGAGCCGCGCGTGTTCACCGTTTCCGGTTGGGCGCTCGGCAGTGAACAGAGCGCGAATGAAGATGCCCTTTTTGAGATCCGCCTGATTCTGGTTTACTACAATTTGGCGGGACAGGAAGAGACGGTCACACACACGCTGCCGTTCAATAAATATCTGACCGATTGGCAATACGTCTGCGCCGGCTTTGCCACCGACCCCGAAAAAGGAATGGTGAAGAGCGCGACCCTGCGCCTGTGTTACAGCGGCCATGCGGGGGATGTCATGTTTGACGATCTTTGCGTGACGGAGGACAGCGCCGAGACGGCAAGTTACACCTATGATACTTACGGCAGAGTCCAAAGCTGCCGGCAGGGCAAAAACACCACGTGGTATTATTATGCGGATCTGATCAACGGCAAACTGCTCTACACGCTGGCAGGGGACGGCACGGTGTATGAGTACGGTTATAACGAATTCGATCAGATTCAGACTGTGAAGTACCGTCGGTACACCGCAGGCCCCATCACGCAATATACATACCTGGGGGCAAGAGAAAGTTCCGAGTTGCAGTCAACCACAACCTACAATTATGATGAAACCACGCGCCTGCTCACTTCCGTAAGTACAGTCGGCACGGACGGGACCTGCACCGTCACCTCTTACCGATACGATACCTCGGGTTCGTCTCCCCTCTACGGTACGCTACTCGAGGAGACGGCGAGCGACGGCAGTTACACCCTGTATTTTTACGACAGGCAGAACGGATTTTTACTTGCCAGCGTACAGAGTGACGGCAACGGCACGGCATATACCTATGACAGCATCGGGAATCTGACGGGTGCGTACCCGATCACGTTCTCCCCCCAAACGGGGGGCGGCTATGTGCGGGATCCTTCCTGCACGGCCGAGGTTTCCTATACCTATGACGCCGCCATGCGCCTCTCGGGCATTGCGGTTGGGGGCGTGTCCTACACGTTCACCTACGACAATTTCGGCAACCCGGAAGGCGTCTCTGTCGCCGGGCACGGCGCCCTTGTGTCCTACACTTACGGCGCGCGGAACGGCAAACCGGAAACGCTGACGTATGAAAACGGGCTGACTGTGCGGTACACCTATGATGCCCTTGACCGCGTAAGCGAGATCGGGTACCGCACCGGCGGCAGGGATGTGACGGCGTACCGATACACCTATGACGCCGCAGGCAGGCTGTCTTATGTCGAGGATGTGGCGGAGGAACGGTTCACCCGGTATCAGTACCATGCAAGCGGGCAGATCGCCCGCGTGGTGAGCGGCAGTACCGCGACCGGGGAAAACGAAACGGGCGTCTCCTATACCTATGATGCGTTCTCCCGCATGAGCAGCGCCTCGCTCTCGCTGGATTACCCGACGCCTGCCGGCGTCCGGCGGGATTCAATCGGGAACTTTTTCGCCTACA
>CAKSLR010000054.1 GCA_934467435.1 uncultured Eubacteriales bacterium
ACGGATCATTATGATCACCCGATATATGAGTGTGGTGTACACCTTGTAGATATGGTGTATTTGCAAAGACCTCTATCAAACAAATTCCGGTTTGTCAAACCGCTATCACACACAGCCACCCGACTGTAAAAATCGGGTGGCTGTTGCGATCAAAAAAGGATTATCCCAAATCACAGTTCGATTTTTCGGTTGATCCTCATCCCTACAAACACAAACACGGGAATATCCATCCATGCCGCCAAAAGGCAGAGGGTCATTCTTCCCGAACCGACCGACCGCGTCAGATCGCTGAGGAAGGAGGACAACCAATCGTTCGTCAGGGAAACATCTTTCGGCTTCCGCAGTGAGTCCGCAAGCGACAGCACCACATTGGTCGGCATGGGCGCTACGATGGTGGCGGCAATGGAGGAACCGGTACTCCTCCCGCAGAGGAGGGTGGCGGTGCCGCGCCACCCCCGCGCCCGCCGACGTCGCGGAGCCGTTTTCCCGGCAGGTGCGCAAACTTCCGTCAAAATGCCGAAGCCGCGAAGAAAAAACGGGCACCCCGCTGTCGGATTTCATAAATATCCAGTTTTTCTGAATAAATAGTTGACATTATTGCAGTTACCGTGTATAATTATACATACCGAGCTGAAAAAGCAGTCAGAGGATCTGATGATGAAAACCGTATTTATTGACGGCAGTGCGGGCACGACCGGGCTCCGGATCTCCGAACGCCTCTCCTCCCGCACCGACCTTACGCTCATCACCCTGCCGGAAGAGCAGCGCAAAGATACCGCTGCGCGCGCACGTGCGCTGAACGAGGCAGACATTGCCATTCTTTGCCTGCCGGACGCGGCGGCACAGGAGGCAGTATCGCTGATGAAGAACCCGGACACGGTGGTGCTGGACACCTCAACCGCCCACCGCACCTTACCGGGGTGGGTTTACGGGTTCCCGGAACTTTCTCCCGCCCATGCGGCGGCAATCCGCACGGCAATGCGCTTTGCCGTGCCGGGGTGCCACGCCAGCGGTTTTATCGCGCTGACCGCGCCGCTGCGGGCGGCGGGAATCCTGCCGGCGGGAACCCTGCTTTCCTGCTTTTCTCTGACCGGGTACAGCGGCGGCGGCGGTCTATACCACCAATCTGGTCAAGGGCGCCCCGCTGACCGTGACCAAGAAGCACCTTGCGGACGGCACGGCGCAAGCGGTGATCTGCAACAGCGGCAACGCCAACACCTGCAATGCAAACGGCGCCGGATTTTTACGGTCCGATGTACCTGCTTTACAGCGTGTATGACGGCGCGATGGAGAAAGAGGCGGTTTTTTTACAGTTTGAGAGCCACATGGACCGCTTTATTGCCCGCATGGGAGCCATCTGATTCCCTTTGCCGCACTTTTTGAGAGGGGCGGGAAATCATACGATGTTTCCACTGCCCTACTGACCGCCGAACGGCAGGTAACCGAAATGAAGAAAAAGTCCGCAAAAAAGCGGACGGGGAGACAAGCGAATGGAAGAGACCGGAAAACCAATGATAAAAATCGACCACCTGAGCAAACGCTTCGGAGAGGTCAGGGCGGTAGAGGATCTGAGTTTTTGCGTGCAGGAGGGGGAACTTTTCGCCTTTCTCGGCATCAACGGCGCCGGAAAATCCACCACGATTCACATTCTGTGCGGGCAACTGGCAAAGGACGGCGGCAGGGTGGAGATAGACGGCATGGACCCCGACCGTCACCCCGACTGCATCCGGCGGGAACTTGGCGTGGTGTTTCAGAATTCCGTTCTGGACGGAGCGCTGACGGTACGCGACAACCTGCAAAGCCGGGCGGCGCTGTACGGCATTCGGGGGACGGCGTTTGCGGGGCGCCTTTCGGAGTTGGCGGGGCTTTTGGATTTTGCGGCGATTCTGAGTCGCCCGGTCGGAAAACTCTCCGGCGGGCAGCGCCGGCGCGTGGACATTGCGCGCGCCCTGTTCCACCGCCCGAAGATTCTGATTTTCGACGAACCGACCACGGGGCTTGACCCGCAGACGCGGAAGCTACTATGGGATGTGGTGACCGATCTGCGCCGCCAAGAAGGGCTGACGGTATTTCTGACCACGCATTATATGGAAGAAGCGGCGGATGCCGACCATGTGGTGATTCTTGACCGCGGCAGGATGGTTGCCGAGGGAACGCCGCTTGCCCTGAAGAATACCTATGCCGGCGATTTTGTCACGCTCTACGGGGTGGCGGAGAACGATGTCCGGGCGCTCGGGCGGGCTTACACCCCCGTGCAGGACGGCTGGCGCATTGCGGTGGCAAACACCGGCGAGGCCACCGAAATGATTTTGAAAAATCCCGCGCTGTTTTCGGATTACGAAGTGACAAAGGGAAAGATGGACGACGTCTTTTTGGCGGCAACGGGCAAAAAACTGACGGGAGGCGAACGGAAATGAAAGGACTCGGCGCACTGGTCAAACGAAACTGCAAACTGTTTTTCCGGGATAAGGGCATGTTCTTCACTTCCCTGATTACCCCTCTCATTCTGCTGGTGCTGTATGCCACGTTTTTAGAGAAGGTCTATCGGGACGCTTTTTCTTCCGCCCTGCCCGACGGCTTTTCGGTGAGGGATGCCCTGATCCACGGTACGGTAGGCGGGCAACTGATCTCTTCCCTGCTGGCGGTCTGCTGCGTGACGGTGGCGTTCTGCTCCAATCTTCTGATGGTACAGGATAAAATCAGCGGTGCGGAGCGCGATCTGACCATGAGTCCGGTAAAACGTTCCACTCTCGCGCTCGGTTACTTTGCGGCAAGCGCGCTCTCTACCCTGCTGATCTGCTTTGTCGCTCTGGCGGTCTGCCTTTTCTATCTTGCAGTAACCGGCTGGTACCTTTCGGTCACCGATGTCCTGCTTCTGATTCTCGATGTGTTTCTGCTCGTGCTGTTCGGCACGGCACTCTCTTCCCTCATCAACTGTCGCCTGACCACAAACGGGCAGGCGTCTGCCGTCGGCACGGTTGTCAGCGCAGGTTACGGCTTCATCTGCGGCGCATATATGCCCATCTCCAGCTTCGGGGAGGGGTTACAGAAGGTACTTTCTTTCCTGCCCGGTACTTACGGCACGGCGCTGATCCGCAACCACGCCCTTGGCGGCGTATATGCGGAAATGGAACGGGTCGGGTTCCCGGCGGAAGTCATTGAGGGAATCCGCGATTCGATCGACTGCAACCTGTATTTCTTCGGGGAAAAGGTCACACTCGGCGCGATGTACGGCATCCTCGGGGGGGCAACCGCGGTGCTGATCGGCGGTTATGTACTGCTGAACCTTTTGCAAAAAAAGCACAGGCGGTAATCCAGAACAGGCGGGGCAAATGGGGAAAAACCATTTGCCCCGCCTGTTTTTTCGGGCCATATTACACGGCGGCAACCCGCACGGCGGTAAGTTCGTAAAGTCCGTCCGCACGGCGGCACTCTGCCCGCAGCGCAAGCGAGAGCGGCGCATCGCCCTCAAAAATCCCCACGGCGAAGCGATAATCGCCCGGTGCAAGCGACGGCACCTCCAGCGTCAACGCAAAGCGGCGCCGGCTCTCCCCCATCAGTTCCCGCAGATCGGGGGTGGCAAACGAAACCGGGTGCGCGGTCCCCTCTTCGTCAATCAGGGCGATGCGCAGCACATAGGGGTGGTACGCCGGGGCATAGCCGCGGTTTTCAAGTTCCAGCACGATTTCATTCTCGCGCCCGGAAAACAGCGTGCCGCACTCCAGCCCCCGGACGAAGTACCAATACCCCATCCGGTTTGCCGCGTATTCCGTAAAATACCGCATTTTTGGCATCCACTCGGAAAGATACCCGTGGAACCCGCAATAACTGGCGTGCCCGCGCCGCAGCGCCTCCAGAATCCGGAACCCGTCGCCCGTATATTCCGGCGCGGTCTCCCGGCAGTGCTGACATTCCAGATCCACCGGCGCGCGCGTGCCGATTTCGTCAAAATACGCGGGGCGGGAAAGGGTATCATACCCACATTCTTTGGCGTAGGTATCCACGCTCACCGAATCATCCCGGATGCCGACCCCCGCAAACCGGCAGAGATCGAGGAGTTCGGCAGCCGCCGCCGGCGAGGTCTTTTCCGCCTCTTTGATCATATCATCGTTGACAAGGAGCCGGGTCTTTTTAAAATAGCGCAAATGCAGCGCCAGGTGCGTGCGGAGCGTTTCGGGGTCATAGACCGTCCGGCTGCCGAACCACGTGTGTCCCTCTCCCCAGGTGCCGAACGTGCCCACATCCACAAATTCAATCTCCTCGCGCCCGTCAAACTGCGCGCCGTAGGCCTGCATCAGGCGTTCCAGGTACCGCAAATACACCGGGTCACAGTAGACCGGCTCATGCACCCCATCCGCCTTGCCTGGCGGGCAGACGATGCTCTTTGCCCCTTTTTCATACACCCACAGCGGCGTTGCCTCAAAACTCCCCTCATAGGTGCATAGCCGCAGCGCAAAGCGCAGACCGTAGGGGCGGTAGCGCGCGATCATGGATTCGATTTCGGAGAAATCGATCTTCCCTTCTTCTTTTTCTACATCCACCCAGTCAAAGCGCAGATACAGGTGGTGCATGCCGGGAAAATCCGAAAACGGGTTCCCCTCCGGAAGCCGGTCCCGGTATTTGGCACTCTGAAATCCGTTGTCTACGTAATGATAATACCACCCTTTATGCGGGTTGGCAAGCACGGTCTTGTCGTCCGCAAGGTGCGAAAAATCGTAATTCATAAGATACTCCTTTTGCCGTCGTTTCCGGCAAGATGATTGTAGCAGAATTTCTTCGCGTTGTCAAGGGGACTCCGCCCCCGGGCGGTACCCGGAGAACCGGGAGCGCCGCCCGGGGTGGCAAGGGAGAAAACCGGAAAACCGGGCACCCGTCGGCGGGCGGCAGGTCAACCGGTGACCGGAATCATGACCCGCATCACATATCGGCGCGGGTCGCTCTCCGCCAACTCGTCAAGGAGATATTCTTCATAAGCGTCCCCCGCAACCGCCCGTCCCTGCGCGGCAATCCATGCAAGCAGATCCCGGTAGAGCGGTGCTGTGTTTTCCCCACCTCCGAAGAGATATCCGACCGCATACTCCCCCCGCGGCATCACGGCATTGGCACCGGCGGCAGCTTTCAGGGTAAAACACATCCGGGAGACGATTTCGGTTCTGCCCGCCAGAATATTTTCCCGGCTTTTTACCTGCCCGCACGCAAAAATCAGAGGAAAGTTCCGCCTTTCGCACTCGGCGTAAAAATCTATGATAAATTCGTCTGCGATGTCGTTCATGGGGGCGTTGACGGGTTTTCCGAGATAGAGCGGAATATCTTCCTCCACCGTAAAGAAGGAGAAGGTCGGCTCCGGAGCGTCCGACACCTCCTTTCCCAGGGTGATCTGCGCCATGCGCAGATCAATCATATCGGAAAGCGTCTGCAACCGGTGCAGTTTTTCCTGTACTTCCCGCTGCTGTTTTTGCAGAATTTCCAGGGCGGTATCGGGCGAAATATCGGAAACGATTTCCCGGATCTCCCGCAGCGGAACGCCGATTTCCCCGAGCATGGAAATCAGGCTGATGGCGTTGATCTGACTCCGGGCATACAGACGGTATCCGTTTTCCAGCGTTTTGGCAGGACGGAACAGCCCGATATGGTCATAATAGATTAAAGTTTGCCGGCTCAGCCCCATCAATTTGGCAAAATCGGAGATTGTGAAAAAATGATCGGAAAACATGGCACTTTCCTCTTGACTGTATAGTAACAATATAGTATATCATATAAAATATGCTCCCTTTTGTCAAGGGCAACGGAGGCAAAATTTTTATGAAACTGATATTACGGTTCCTGAAACCGCACCGAAAACTGTGCGTTTTCACCATCCTGCTGATGGCGCTGGATATGGCAGGCATGATGCTGATTCCGACCTTCGCCGCCGAAATGCTGAACCGTGGCTCTTCCGCCGCCACGGGTTTCGGCGATCTTTTGAACACGGGAATCAAAATGCTGTCGGCATCGGTCCTTGCCGTGATCGGCGCCATTGTCGGCGGGTATGCCTGCGCCAAACTCGCAGCACGGGTCGGCGCCGACATCCGAAAGGCAATTTACGAGAAGTCGCTTACGCTCTCGGTCTATGATTTTCAGACCTTCGGCACCGCGTCCATGACCACCCGGACGGTATCCGACGTGGCGACGGTTCAGTTCGCCGTGGTCAATATTTTTCAGATGATGCTGCCGGTACCGGTGATTTTTCTTGTGGCGATTGTTCTGTCGTTTTCCCTTGACCGTCTGCTCGGCTTTGTACTGCTCGGGGTACTGGCGCTGATTGTGCTGATCGCCTGTTTCGTCATGCGGAGCGCGTCTCCCCTGTTTCGGAAACTGCAGAAACTGCTTGACCAAATGAGCACCGTGCTGCTGGAGAACATCACGGGGGTGCGCGTGGTCCGCGCGTTCAACAAAGAAGAGCATGAGACAGAGCGGCTCAACGCGGCGTTTGGCGACTATAAGACCACCTCGGTCAAGGCAAACCGTATGTTTGCGGGGCTGGACGGACTGACCAACTTCTCCATCAATCTTTTCGTGGTGCTGGTTTACTGGCTCAGCGGCAGCCGCATTACGGCGGGCGTGTTCGGCATCGGCGATATTACGGCAATCATCGAATATGCCATTATGGCGCTGTTCAGCGTGATGATGGCGCAGTTCGTCATTCTCTCCCTCCCGCGTGCGCTGGAGTGCCTTGGGCGGATTGACGAGGTTCTTTCCCGCCGCCCTCAGATGACCGAACAAACGGAAACCGAGGTGCCGCTTACCGACAAAGAAAATGTCCTTGCCTTTGAAAATGTCTCCTTCCGCTATGCGGATTCCGACGCCTACGCCCTGCGGGACCTGAGTTTTGTCTGCCGGCGGGGCGAAACAACCGCCATCATCGGCGGAACGGGCAGCGGTAAATCCACCATTGCTTCCCTGATGCTGCGGTTCGGGGATGTCAGCGGGGGGCGCGTGACGCTCTGCGGCACCGACATCCGCGAAATGCCGCAAAAAGAACTCCGTGACCGGGTTTCCTATGTGCAGCAGCGCGCGTGGCTGTTTTCGGGCACCATTGCCGAGAACCTGCGCTACGGGAACGAATCCGCCACGGACGAAGAACTTCTGCACGCGCTGGACATTGCCCAGGCAGGGGATTTTGTCCGCGCCCTGCCGGAGGGGTTAGATTCCCACGTGGCACAGGGCGGCACCAACTTTTCGGGCGGGCAGAAGCAGCGGCTCTCGATTGCCCGCGCCATTGTCAAGGATCCTCTGCTTTACATTTTTGACGACAGTTTTTCCGCGCTCGATTTCCAGACCGATGCGGCGCTGCGCCACGCGCTTTTGCGGGAGAAGCGCGACAAAGCCACTGTCATCATCGCCCAGCGGGTCAGTTCCATCCGGCACGCCGATCAGATCATTGTGCTGCAGGAAGGAAAGCCGGTCGGCATCGGCAGGCACGAGGAACTGCTGAAGACCTGCGGGGTCTATCGCGAAATATACGAATCCCAGACGAAGGAGGTGGACGAGAGATGAGCGAAGAGAAGAAAAACGATGCGACCGTGGAAAAAGACGCGCCGAAACATGCCATGAAGACTGCCCTGCGCCTTTTCGGGCAACTGAAAAACCAGCGGGTGCGGCTGATTCTTGTCATTTTCTCCGTCCTTTTCACCACGACGCTGAATATTCTGACGCCCTACTACAGCGCGGGCGTCATGGATTCCCTGGTTGACGCGGTCAAGGCGGCGATGGCGGATGGCGTCGGCTTTTCGATTCCGTGGGAGGGGCTCGGCAGGCAACTGGTCGTCATCACGGTGATGTATGCGGTTCTGACGGGGTTCTACTTCCTCCAATCCTTCCTGATGGCAAGCGTTGCCGAAACGCTGATTCTGACGCTGCGTGAGCAGATCAGCCGCAAGATTCACAAACTGCCCCTCAAATTCTTTGACGATAACAAACCCGGCGAGATTCTCTCCCGCGTGACGAGCGACCTCGACAAAGTTTCCGAAACGTTGCAAACGGGGCTGATGCGTTTCCTCACCTCCATCGTCACCATTCTCGGTTCCTTTGCCTTCATGTTTTATTTCAGTCCGCTGCTCACCTTCATCTTCATCGGCTTTGCGGCGGTCAGTTTTGTGATCACCAGGATCGTTGCGGGCAAAAACCTTGACCTTTCCTCCGACCGGCAGGAGAAGGTCGCCGCCCTGACGGGGCTTACCGAGGAATCCTACACCGGCAGAAACGTCATTCTGGCTTACAACAATGAAGAAAACAGCATGGCAACGCTGAATCGGGCGATTGACGACGTTGCCGCCGCGAACGAAAAAGCCGATTTCCTAACCAACAGCATCAACCCGAGCATCCGTTTCCTTTCCCGGGTCTCGCAGGTGGTGATTCTGCTAATCGGCTGCTACCGCATGGGAAACGGGCAAATGACCTTCGGCGCGATTCAGGCATATTTCCAGTACATGGGTCAGTGTTCCGAACCGCTGACCGAGGCGGCGTATATGATCAACGCCCTGCAATCGGCGTTTGCCTCGGCGGAGCGGACGTTTGCGTTTCTCGACGATACGGAAGAAAAGAAGGACACCGATTCCCCCGTGCCGCTGCCGCATGCGCGCGGCGTGGTTGCTTTCCGGCACGTCAGTTTCGGGTATTCCCCCGACAAAATTCTGATGAAGGACATCAGTTTTACCGCCAAAGAGGGCGAGAAAATCGCCATTGTCGGCGCAACGGGCGCGGGCAAAACAACGCTGATCAACCTGCTGATGCGCTTCTATGAGGTCGGCGGCGGCAGCATTACGGTAGACGGCATTCCGACCACCGACCTGACGCGAAAGACCCTGCGCGCGAATTTCGGCATGGTGTTGCAGGATACCTGGCTCTTCCACGGTACGATTGCCGAAAACATCGCCTACGGCAGGGAGGATGCCACGCGGGAAGAGGTGGAAGCGGCGGCAAAGATGGCGAAAATCCACACCTTCATCCAAAGCATGCCGCAGGGATATGACACAGTGCTGGATAACGACGCCGCGAACATTTCGGTCGGGCAGCGGCAGCTTCTGACCATCGCGCGGGTGTTTCTCTGTGACCCGCCGATTCTGATTCTCGATGAAGCCACCTCCAGCGTGGATACGCGGACCGAGGCGGAGATCGGAAAAGCCATGGCATCCCTCATGCGGGGGCGGACCAGTTTCGTGATCGCGCACCGCCTTTCCACCATCCGGGATGCGGACTGCATCCTGTATATGGATCACGGCACCATCATCGAACAGGGGAGCCACACCGAACTGCTGAAAAGAGGCGGCGCGTACGCCGCGCTGTACCAAAGCCAGTTTGCGTGACCCGGCACCACCCAACCGAATAAAAATATCCCCCCATAGAACGGGGGGATATTGATGTTCCGCCGCAGGGAGGTGATCGGAAAATAAGCGTTGACAAACGGGCGGCGGCGTGCTATCATCAATATGCGGGTACTCGTATCGGGACTCATCGGTTCCGGCAACCGGCTCCATAGAACTAACCTATACCGTCAATAAAGACGGCAAAGGTTGCACGGTAACCGGCATCGGAAGTTGTACCGACAAAGATATTGTCATACCAAAGGTGAATCCCGCCGGATATCCCGTTACGGCAATCGGATATGGAGCGTTTCAAAAGTACACAAGCTTAATTTCCATCACCATTCCGAGCAGTGTGACCACCATCGGCAATTCTGCGTTTGTTTAACCTCGCACGAACACTTTTTAGTAGTAAAAACCATAGTTTTATCCTCTGATTTCAATAAAAACAG
>CAKSLR010000055.1 GCA_934467435.1 uncultured Eubacteriales bacterium
TCGTAACCGCGCTGCTGCCGATGACCAGCGGTTCGGTACCGTCAAGGAAGTTGATGCCCTTCAGATTGACGCACTTGTAGAACGCCTTATCCTGGATGAGGGTAACCGTACCGGGGATGCTGACAAACCCGGCTTTGCCCGCGGGGCAAAGGATGAGGGTCTTCATATCCTTCGTGTACAGAACGCCGTTGAGCGTCTTATAATCCTCGGCCGTATCGGGAATGACGATTTCGGTCAGCGACGCGCACCCCGTAAAGGTATTCGCGCCCGCAAGAGCGAGTGTTTTGGTGGTTCCTTTATTCATGTAGGAGCCGAGCCGTTTCGGGAAGGTGAGCGACTTCAGCGAAGAGCAGCCGTAGAAGGCGTAGTCGCCGACCGAGAGTTTTCCGGTCACGTCGGCACCGGCTGCCGGTTCTTCAAAAATCACGCTCTCCAGCGCGGTGCAGCCGTAGAAGACCCGTTCACCGAGACCGACGATTTTCATTGCAGACTGTTTCGGGTCGTAGGTACGGTTGACCACGCCTGCGGGGATGGTGATGCTCTTCAGTTTCGCGCAGCCGGAGAAGGAATATTCGCCGATGAAGGCAAGTTGCGAACCTGCCTCAAAGGTGATTTTCTCCAGGCTCGTGCAGTTCTGGAATGCGTAACGCTCCAGCGAAGTTGCGCGGGCGGGGATCTCGATTTCCTTCAGTGCGGTACATCTCTGGAACGCGTAACCGCGGGTTGCGGAGCCGGTTGCCGAGGTCGTGTTACCGATGAGCAACGGCTCGGTGCCGCCCTTTTCAAAGGTGACCTTTTCCAGTGCGGTACAGCCATAGAAAGCGTTGAATCCGATCTCCGTCAGATCCTTGGAAATTGTGATTTCCTTCAGTGCCGTACAGCCGGAGAACATGCTCTGCGAAATCACGGGAAGCAGTCCGCCGCCGGCAACGGTGACCGAGGTCAGCATCGTGTTGCCGCCGAACAGGCTGGTGCCGAATTTTTTCACCGACTTCGGAATCACCACCGTGGTAAGGGACGTGGAATTCAGCGCGCTGGCGCCCAGTTCCTCCAGCCCTTCGGGCAGCGAAATGGTTTTCAGCGACTGACAGTTGTTGAACGCACCGTCGCCGATCACTTTAACGCCGGCGGGAATGACCACATTCTCAAACCGGGTGCAGTAATAGAAGGCATATTTCTGAATCTCGGTCACCGATGCGGGAATTGCAAAGGGCTCCAGCGAATCGCAACGGTAAAAAGCGGAATTGCCGATGCTGGTGATCCGGTCATGCAGTTCCACCCTGGTGAGCGTGGACTTACCGGTGCTCGAGAAATAGAACATCCTTTCGCCGACCGCGGTCGCGCGGGTGGGGAAGGTAAAACTGTGCAGCGCCGCGCACTCTTCAAACACCGAGGCGCCGAAGGTCAGCGGTTCCGTGCCGCCCTCTTCAAAACTCACTTCCTGCAGGGCGATACAACCCTTGAATGCCTCATCCCCGATCTCAATGATATTTTTGCTGATGGTGATGCGGACCATCTTCCTGTTGCCGCTGAACACGCCGGCGCCGATCTTCTTCACCGTAGCGGGGATGGTATAATCGCCCGGACGGGTTTTGGAGAAGAAGATCAGCTCGGTCTGATCTTTCGTGAAGAGAACGCCGTCAATATCGCAGTAATTCTGGTTTGCGGCATCGACATACACGCCGACGAGGTTATCGCAGCCGTCAAACACGTTGAGGCGCAACTCGGTCACGCTGGCGGGAAGGTAAACGGAGGTCAGACCCACGCAGTCCTCAAAGACATAGTCGCCGAAAATCTGATTTTCGCCGCCCTCTTCAAACGTGACGGACTTCATGCTCTTACAGCCGGAGAATGCCTTTTCGCCGATGGTTTTGAGCGTAGCGGGAACGACCAGTTCGCCGAGCTGGCTGCAACTGCTGAAGGCATTTTTGCCGATGTCGGTAACTCTGCTGCCCTTGACAAAGGACAGGGTGCGCAGACGGCTGCAACTGCCGAACGCATACTCACCGATGGTCTGATCGGCAAACGCACCGTCGCCGAACGTCAGCGAATCCATCATCGAGCAGCCGTAAAAAGCGCGGGTGCCGATGGAGGAGACGAAGCCGGGGATGGTAACGGATTGCAGTTTGGTGCACTGATAGAACGCCTTTTCCCCGATTGCCACGATACCGGCGGGAACGGTGTACGCTCCGTCTCTGCCGAGGGGGCAATAGAGGATCGTGGTTTTATCTTTATCGCAGATCACGCCGTCGATGGAAGCGTAGTTGGTACTTCCCTCTTCCATATGGATGCGCGCCAGTTTCGAGCAGTAGGTAAAGATATCCGTTGTGAAGGTCGAAAGGCGGGCGGGCAGCGTAATCTCGGTCAGTGCCGAGCAACTGCTGAACGCCTTGGCGGCGATTTCCAGCGTCTTGGTATCCTCGCCTTCCTTGACCGGAAGGAAGGTGACGGTTTCGAGCTTCTTGCAGTTGTAGAACGCATTCTGCTCGATCTTGACCACCGACGCGGGGATGGTAACCGACGAAATGGTGGAGCCGGAGAAGAGTTTCAGCGGGATGACCGTAACGCCGTCGGGCACCACGAAGTCACCCGTCACTTTCTGCGGCACGAATTTGAGTTCGAGCTGACCCGTTGCTTCATCCCGGTACATCAGAATGCCGTTATCGGAGGAATAAACGATGTCGTTATTCCCTTCCACGTGATAAATATTCACGCTCTGCAGTTTGGAGCAACCGGAAAAAGCGGTATCGGTCTCAATGATGCGGATGGTATCGGGAATGTTGACCGAGAGCAGTTTGGAACACCTCTGGAACGCATACCCTTCCACTACGGTAACGCGGACGCCCTGATACATTTCGGGGATGGTGACCGAGGTGACGTAGGAGATACCGGCGCCCATGCTGACGGAATAGGTGCCGTCCTGGAGCTTGGCATAACTCAGCACGTCCAGCCAGTTCGCGTAAAGTTTGGTATCCTCACCGGCAATATCCCAGGGGAGCAGGCTGACGCCGTCATCCCAGGTGTACTGCACACCGCCGCCGTTCGCGGCACTGTACCAGCCGGCAAAGACCTTGGTGGCATCATCCGACTTCAGAGCAGGGAGGGTAAAGTGGGCACCGAAGACGAGATCGGCCGTAGCGGTCTTACCCGAGCCGTCGTCATATTCCAGAGTAACGTGGTAGGTTTTGCCCGTCCAGGCGGCGTAGAGCAGGGTGTCGCCCGACGCCTCGTAAACCGTGGCGGTGTAAAGCCCGGCGTTGCCGGCGGGGGCATTGTACCAACCGGCGAATTCAAAACCGGTTTTGGTGGCAGTGGGCAGGGTGAAGCGGTCGCCCTTTGCCAGGTAGATGGCGGAGACGGTCTCACCGCCGCGGGCATCGAATTCGATGGCGTACGCGGTGACATCCAGGCTGACCCAAGCCGACGTAAAGCCGGTATCATCGACATACCGCACCTCAACGGTGTTGATGCCGGCGCGGTCGAAGGTCACGGGGGCGGACGATGCGCCGTCGGTGACCGTGAACGATTTTCCGCCGTTGACGCGGATCTCATAGGTCACGGCGTTGATGACGCTGTGCCAGTACACTCTGCCGTTTTCATAACGGAGGGTGGGGTACATGGCACTGTAACGGATGCTGACCTCATCACTGTAAAGCGAAGAGGCAGCCCCCACGGCGCGCACGGAGACCGTATAATCCGTGCCGATGGCAAAGCCGGAAACGGCAGAAAGGTCAAAGGTCGGGTCGGTAACGGGATAAATCTTGCCGTCGATCTTCACTTCATAGGAAGCGGCGCCCTCTACGGCGTCAAAGGTCAGCGTTTTGCCGACCAGGCGCAGGTTGCCCGGGGTGGGCAGGGAGCCTTTGGCATAGGTATATTCCGCTGCGGCGGGGGAGTTGAAGCCCTCGGTCACCGGCGTCACGCTGACGGTGAGCGCACCGGTATAGGGCTTGAGGCTGACATACGTCTCCCCGTTGTTTCTGACAACATAAGTCTTGTCGCCCTGTTTGACGACGACCAGATACCGGGTCGCGCCGGGCACGGCAGCCCAGCGAAGGACGGCATTCTCTTCTTCCACGCGGAAGCCGCCGGCGGCAGCCAGCGTCCGGTCGCAGACAAAGGCATCGGACACGGAGGAGGCGTAGCCGTCCGCCACCGCGATGACGCGGATGCGGATGCCGCCCTCTTTCATTTGGCAGTTGGCGAAGTTGTAGTAGGTGGAATTGCCGTTATCGAGTGCGGTGTGGCTGTGCGCGGAGTTGCCGCATTCGATGGAGATGAGGTACTTCTCTGCCCCCTTCACCGGTACGAACACGAGCACGGAAGGGTCGATAAACGTGCCGAAGGAAACGCGCGGAAGCGCCTTATTCTTATAGTACCGCACGGTTTCCTCGGAGTTGTTTTCGGAGGATGCCGCAACCGCGGTGACGCGGATGATGTAATCACCGGCGGGAGCGTTGGCAAAATCAATATTTTCGGAGGTGGTACCGACGGTCTTATCGATGCCGGAGAAGCCCTCGGGCCCCGTGACGATCAGGCGGTAGCTGGCGCCGAGAATGGCTTCCCATTCCACGCCCTTTTCCGTAACGCTGACGATCGGCGCATTCAGTTTGCCGGAGGCGGAAGCGGGCTGCCATACGGCAAAGAGGGTGGTGTTTTCGGCAAATACCATGTCCTCCGTATAGCGGTAGGAGAGTTTATCGCCCTCATTCGCCATGCTGACGAACCAGCCGGCGAAGGTATAGCCCTCCCGCGTGGGAGTGGGCGCACCGTAGAGTTTGCCGCCGATGGTAGCGGTCTTTTCATACGTCAACCCGTCCACACCCGTCACATAGGAGACGGTGTATTCGGACTGCCCGAGTTCGGTCTTTGCCCAGGCGGCATACACCGCGGTATCGGCGGTGATGACGGTGGAATCAAAGTTGAAGGGCGTTTTGCACGCCGCGTCGGCATACCAGCCGAGGAACACGTACCCCTCACGGGTCGGATCGGCGGGCTTTTTCGCGGTGTTGCCGTTCAACACGGTCTCGGCGGGCACGGCGCTGCCGCCGTTTGCCTCAAAGGAGACGGTATAAGCCGTCTTGCGCAGCAGGCGCAGAGACGTGCCGTTATATTCGAGGGTAACGACGTTGTCCTTCAGGGTGGCGGTCACGGTTGCGGTGTCGCCCTCCTTCAGGGTCAGGGTCTCCCCCTCCAGCGTATAGGAGCCGATGAGGCTCGCATTTTTCATGCTCAGAAGGAACTGCTTGCCCTGGAACAGGGTCAGCGTATGTTCGTACCCGTCCACGTCACAATAGTATGTACCGAGTTCGGGGCCGTCTTCTTCCTTTGCGGGACCGCACCCGCCGCACGCAAACAGCGACATTGCCAGCAAAAGGGCAAGGGCAAGCGTCAGCGTGGTGAGTACGATTTTTGTTTTCTTCATACCGAATCTCCTTCTTTCCGGGCGATGGGAACCCCGTTTTTTCTGCCGTGAAAAGCGGGTTCCGCCATAGTTTGATGAATCTTTCCGGAAAATGTTTTCTGCATTATAGCACATCGCCAAACCGAATTTGTGAACAAACCGTAAATTTTTATCCGATTATGACTTTTTATTTTTATATCCTGCAAGACGGCTTGCAACGCATGGGCGTTTTTTTGCGTTTTTGCATTTTCAGGCGCAAATTATGCCATTTTTGCGGCGCATGGCGGCGGGAGGCACAAGGGGGGGAAAAGAACCGCCGGATCCCCGCGTAAAAAGCGGTTCGTACCGTGGGGAGAGGAGAGGAACGCGGCGGCGGATGCCCCCTCCCCCCCCACGGGAGGGGCGGGCGGTTTGACGGATTCTGCACATTTTTTGACGGAAGGTGCCTATTTTTTTCTCCGGTGCCATGCTATAATCGTGGTAGTTCCCGCCCGGCGGTCGGAGCGGCAGCGCTCCGCGGAGAAAAAGCGGCAGGGTGGCACGGAAGAGGCGAAAACACGCCCTTATATAAGAAAGGAAGAGTTTTATGCGACAGATTCATGCGGATTTTTCCCAGCCCGGCGGCAAAGTGCGCCCGCTGCACGCCGTCAACAACGGTCCGGTTTACAAGTTCACCGAAGATCAGCGCATCACCAACCTTGACGCCTTCCGCGAAGCGAAGATTCCCTTTGCCCGTACCCACGACGCGGCGTTCTGCAACAGTTACGGCGGGGAACACATTGTGGACGTGCATATGATTTTCCCCGATTTTGCCCGCGACCCGGACGACCCCGCCGCCTATGACTTCTGTCTGACCGACGAATACCTGCGCGTGATGCGGTTTGCGGGGGTGACGCCGTTTTTCCGCCTCGGCTCGAAGATTGAGCACTGGGCAAAAAAATACGGCACGCTGCCGCCGAAGGACAACGAAAAGTGGGCGCGCGTGTGCGAGCACATCATCCGTCACTACACCGAGGGGTGGGCGGACGGTTTTCGGTGGGAGATGCCCTATTGGGAGATCTGGAACGAGCCGGACGGCGCGCCGGACAACGCCGACCCGGTGGACAAAAAATGCTGGGGCGGCACGGCGGCAGAGTTTTACGAATTTTTTGCGGTGGCGGCAAAGCACCTCAAGCACTGTTTCCCCCATCTGAAAATCGGCGGTCCCGCCACCGTATGCGCCGCAACGGACTGGGCGGAGCACTTTTTTGCCTATTTGCGCGAGCAGGATGTGCCGCTGGATTTTTACTCCTGGCACCGCTACACCGCCGACCCGCGCGCGATTGCCGAGGACGCCCGCGCCGCGCGCGCGCTGCTTTGCCGCTACGGCTACCGCGAGGCGGAGAGCATTCTGAACGAATGGAACTATGTGAAGAGTTTCTCGGGGCAGGACTGGATCGACTCGATCCGGGCGGAGAAGGGGCTGCGGGGCGCCGCGTTCACGGCAGCGGTGATGTGCGCAGCGTCCGCCGTGCCGGTGGATATGCTGATGTACTACGATGCCCGCCCCTGCGCGATGAACGGGCTGTTTGAGACCGACCTGGTCTGCAACCGGCTGAAGGGGTACTACCCCTTCCGTATGTTCGGGCGCCTTTATACCCTCGGCACCGAGGCTGCCTGCCGCGCGGAGGGAGACGACCTGTTCGCCTGCGCCGCCATGCGGGCAGAGGGGGACGGGCGCGGGGCTGCCGTGCTGCTGACGCGCTATGCGGACGAGGCGACGGACGAGGCGGATGTGGCGCTGCGCCTGACTTCCCTGCCGTTCGGGGGTCCCGTGCGGCTGCGCTTCTACCTGCTGGACGAAGGGCATGACGAGGCGGCGGTGCGGGAAGAGTATCTTTCCTCCCCGGACGGGGTGGTGTACCTGCGGCTGAAGAATCTGGACACCTATCTGGTCACCGTCGAACCGATGTAAAAAAAACCCCGGCTTCCCGCATGGGAAGCCGGGGGTTTTTTCGGGGGTTACTCGTTCCCCGGTTCGGTCATATGATAAGGGTCAAGCAGCCGATCGAGCAGTTCGGGGTCGATCAGCCCTTTTTCTTTCACCAGATCTTTGATGCGCATATTTTTATGCAGCGCCTCTTTTGCCAGTTCCGCCGAGCGGCGGTAGCCGAGGTAGGGGCAGAGGGCGGTGACGGTGCCGACGCTCTCGTAAAGCAGTTGCTCGCAGCGCTCCCGGTTCGACTCAATACCCGCGATGCAGTTATCGGTGAGGGTTTTGGCAGCGTTGGCGAGGCAGGAAAGCGACTCAAACAGTTTATAGAAAATGACCGGCTCGAAGGCGTTGAGTTCGAGCTGCCCCGCCTCCGCCGCGAGGGTGATGGTGGTATCATTGCCGATGACGGCGAACGCCACCTGCGAAACGACCTCGGGAATGACGGGGTTGACCTTGCCCGGCATGATGGAAGAGCCGTTCTGCCGCGCGGGGAGAATGATTTCCTCAAACCCGGTTTTCGGGCCGCTGGAGAGCAGGCGCAGGTCGTTGCACATTTTGGAAAGCGAGACGGCAAGAGTTTTGAGCGCGCCCGAGACGTACACGAAACCGTCCAGGTTCTGGGTGGCGTCGATCAGGTTATCGGCGTGGACGAGCGGATAGCCCGTGAGTTCGGCAAGTGCGGGCACAATGCCGTCAAGGTAAGCTTTTTTGACGTTGATGGCGGTGCCGATTGCCGTACCGCCGAGGTTGACGGCGTACATTTCCGAAACGGCACGGGAAAGCAACGTGCGGCAGCGGCGGATGCCGGAGGCATACGCCGAAAACTCCTGCCCGAGACGGATCGGCACGGCATCCTCCAGTTGCGTTCTGCCCATTTTCACAATGCCGTCAAACTGTTTTGCCTTGTCTTCCAGCGCCGCGATCAGGGCGGCGATGTTCCCGTCCAGTTGCCCCCACAGATCAAGCACGGTCAGGCGCCCGGCGGTGGGAATGACGTCGTTTGTGGACTGAGAACAGTTGACATGATCGTTCGGGTGGCAGAGGTATTCGCCCTTTTTACCGCCGAGCAGTTCGGTGGCGCGGTTGGCAATGACCTCATTGACATTCATATTGGCGGTGGTGCCGGCGCCGCCCTGAATGGCGTCGGTGATAAAGCCGCTGTCGAGTTTCCCCGCAAGCGCCTCCTCACACGCGGCAAGGATGGCGGTGGCGGTCTTTTCGTCCAGCAGCCCGACGGCGCGGTTGGTTTTTGCCGCCGCCTGCTTGATGCGGACGATGTTCCGGATAAACCGACGGTCAAGCGGAATGCCGGTGATGCGGAAGTTCTGCTGCCCGCGGTAACTCTGCACCCCGTAATAGGCGTCCGCCGGGATTTCCAGCGCGCCGATGGAATCGCTTTCCCACCTTGTTTTTTCCATGATACCGTCCTCCGTCCAAAGAAAGCGCCCTGCCGTGCCGCCGCGGGCAAACACGCGGCGGCGGGCGCCTTTTTTCTGCTTCATTTCCGAATGGAAACATTGTAGCACACTTTCCCCGAAAAATCAAGAGAAAATGACGTGTTTCCTGCAAAAAATCCCCCCGTGAACGGGGGGATGCGAAAACGGCGGAAAAGAGGGCTTCGGCAGCGGAAAAAACGTCGGGCGGGGGCGCAACACGCGGCGCGCCGGGCAAGCGTTGCCGGGGTGGGAGAAGAAAGCCGGCGGGGAAAAAACGCCGGCGACGGACAGCAGGGTGAAATGCGGCTGCCGGGGGCGGGGCGCGGCGCCGCGGTGGAGAGAACGGTGCGGGAAAGGGCGATTTTCGGCACGGGTGCGGCGGGGTGTTTTGCCTGGCGGTGAAAAAAGTAAAAAATACAATGCGCCGCCGTGAAAAATGCCCTTGCCTTTTCGGGCGGGGCTTGTTATAATGAAAGAAAGTCACCGGGGCGTGAAACAGACGCCTGCCCCGGAC
>CAKSLR010000056.1 GCA_934467435.1 uncultured Eubacteriales bacterium
CAAACGGTGTGTAACCGCAGAAATTGTGCTTCAGAAGGCAGCCGTTCAGGTAGACGGTGGCATGGGTCGCCACCCCCTCAAAATAGAGGGTCAGGCGCCGCCCGAGATCCTCTGCCGGAATGGTGAATTTTTTGCGATACCAGGCATTATCGTAGGGCAGAAAGCCGAGTGCGCAGTTACCGTGTTCGGTCGGAATGCCATCAATCACGTAATCGTGCGGCAAGGTCACCGCGTACCAGCGCTCCGACTTATGTTCCCGGTTATTGTCATAGGAATCTGCCTCCGCGTAATAGCCGGGCGCCGCCGGCCCCATGTGATACCGTTCGGTTTTTGCCGATGTATAGGCAACGCCCTTGGTCTCGGGGAACGCCGGTTTGATATCGCCCCGATGGAACAACCATCCATCGTCAAACAGAATCTTTTCTCTCATGTCTCTCTCCTTATTTCAGCGCCGCAGCACATATGGGAAATCGACCTCATTTTACCACAGGGGGGGCTGATTGTCAAGGTAAACGAGAAAAAAACCGAAAATGAGTAAAATTTCAGTCGTGCGGCAAATCAAACACCCGTACGTAATCGCAGATGAATGCGTCATCCACCGCGCCCGTTGCGGGAACTTTCCGGGGATTCTGGTAGCGGTACCCCACCACCTCTGTCGTCAGCAGAACAAACTGCGGCACATGGGAAACGGGACCGTAAGAACGTGCCGTCTCTTTGCCATCGCAATAGAACACGTATTCCCGCTCGGTCCACAGCAGCCCGAAGGTGTGGAAGTCATCCCCCGCCGCAAACGGGTAATGGATGCGTGCCGTCTCACGGAACTGGTTGCCGTAACCGCCGTGAATATTGCCCGATGTGATTTTGTCCGGTTCAAAGTATTCCATGATGTCGCTTTCCACCCCGCTCCATGCCGGGTCATAGGTCATGCCGATGGAGGGCGACTGCAGCCAAAAAGCACTCCACATGATCCACGGTTCGCGCTGGAATTTACAGCGGCATTCATAGTACCCGTACCGATGCATAAAGTGCGGTTCCTTCACCTCACCGATCGGCCAGAACCCGGTTTGCTTCCAGGGGTTTTTCTGATCCCCGAGCGGCGCATCAAACGAATTGGCGCCGGTCTGCAACTGCGGGGAAACATAAAGCCCGTCCTTCTCGGTGCGATGCAGTTCCACGCAACCGTTTTTCACAACCACGCCCGCATCGGTGTAAGCAGGATTGGGACGCCCCCAATAGCTCAGCCGAAAATCCCACTTGCTGCGATCCAGGGTGTCTCCGTCAAACTCATCCGACCAGATGAGTTTGTAGCTTTCCGCCGCGTCCGGCAGATACGTGGATACATGCCCTTCTACCTGATATTCTTTCATTTATTTTTCCCCCTTTGGTATAATGGGATACCGTTGAATCATGTTGCCGCCATCGACAACCAGTTCTGCGCCGGTTGTATTCTTGGAACCGTCATCGGCAAAGTACCAGACCGCGTTGGCAATATCCGAAAAATCGGCAATATCCCCAAGCGGCGTGTAATTGGACGGTGCATTTTTGCAGTCATTGATGTTGTTTTCCCAGCGGTCGGTTTTGATCATACCGGGCAGCACGCAGTTCGAACGGATATGATACTTGCCGAGGTCCAGTGCGAGGGCACGGGAGAGCGACAGGACACCGCCTTTGGAAGCGGAATACGCAATGCGGTCGGGAATGGCGCGGTAGGCGGTATTGGAATTGACGAAAACAATCGCCCCTTTTCCCTTCTCCCGTATCTGCACGGCGGCTGCCTGCGCCATGGCGTAATTAAAGACCACATTCATCATAACCACATCCGAAAAGTCCGAGATCGGGTTGACAAAAATCTGCTGCCGGATGCCGAGGTTGGCGGCACACAGCACCAGCACGTCCAGCAGTCGCCCGCCCCGGCGGATCTCGTCAAACATCTCGGCAATCGCCGCTTCATTCACAACATGGTCAACAATCGGCGAAAAGCCGTAACCATGGCAGAAAACGCCGAATTCCCGGGTCAGTGCATCCGCAGTTGCCGCTGCGGCTGGTCAGGAAGAAGGATATGACGTCCAAGCAGTTGCCAGACCGGTACCGCAAGATGCTTGCCGAGGATATCCCACAGCGCCATATCCACCGCAGAGAGCGCACTCATCAGCACAGCGCCGCCGCGCCAGTAGGCATCCCGATAGATCGCATGCCAATGCCTCTTGATATCCAGCGGATTCTTACCGACCAGATATTCCCGGATGTGATCGACGGCGCCCAGCAGAGCTTGTTCCTGATACTCCAGTGTCGCTTCTCCGACGCCGTCAATCCCCTCATCGGTATAGACCTTCACAAATGCCCAGTTGGTACGGAAGCAGTCCACAACAAAGATTTTGATATCGGTAACTTTCATACGGCATCCTCCCACGGGATCTCCCGGTAAATCTGCGGAATGACGCAGCGCGGGTAGGTAAACCCTCGCGGGTCGATTTCATCAAACATTCCGAAATGCAGCGGAACTGCCACTCGTGGTGCAAGGGCTTCGGCGAATGCGGCGGCATCTGTCAGATTCATGTTGTTCCCCACCCCATTGATGGGGAGAAACAGAACATCCACCTGCGGCGCAACGAAACGTGCATCTGCAATCACATCGGTATTCCGCAGGGTATCGCCCGTGATATAAAACGTGTGTGCACCGTCGTCTACGATATAACCGACTGCCGTCGGATCGGAGTGTGCAGCGCGAAGTGCTGTAATGACCAAGCCTCCCTCGCTCCAGACCGTATGCGGCGCCATTTCTACGTACTGATGTCCTCCGCCGAAGGTGCGCACCTTTTCCCAAGCCCGTTCCGGGGCAAGGACGGTAACAGGTGCCCGATCTTTGGCCAGATAGTGTGTCAACGTCTCAGGGTCAAGGTGGTCAAGGTGATCGTGCGTCAGGAGAATCAGATTCGGCTGATACACCAAAAAAGTCGGATCCACCGGCACGCGCCGGTAATTTTTCGGATTGATTTTCTCGACACTGGAAGAAAGATAGGGATCCACCATCACGCGGCAGTGCTCTGTTTCCATCAGAAGCCCCGCCTGCCCGAGCCATGTAATTTTCACTTTTTTATTCCTTTACCTTTACTTTTTTTCATGGACATGTTATGATATAACCGTAATGTATTCTAGCAGAATTTCCGAAAGAAAAGCAAGTCATAATATTACTGAATTTTATCAATATTTTACTGCAAGGAAACAAACATGCACGAAAAAAAGAGCGATGGGCTGCCGCACATTTCCGCCGTGGGGCTTTTTGACAGCCGCCGCGCGTTCGGCAATCTGGAAAAAACCGTTCCCCACCCGATTCGGCAATATGAATTGGAATTTTTCTTTCGCGAAGGCGGCGCCACCTATATGGGCGGAAGGCGGTATTTCCTCCGCGGCGGTATGGCAGTATGCGGCAAGCCTGGCGGCGTCCGATACAGCGAACTGCCGTTTTCCTGCTACTATCTGCACATTGATCCGGGAGAGGGAGAGGCGTTTTCTCTGCTGGATGATCTGCCCGATGCCTTTGCCTGTGACACCGACCGGTGCATCGGCATGGTACAGAGCATCGAACATGCCTACCGCCTGCAAAGTTCCCCTGCGCGGCACCTGGAGACCATCGGGCTGCTGTTTTCCCTGATCTCCGCCCTGCACGAAGAGCAGCATGGGGGGCTGCCTGCCTCCGCTACCCCGCGGGAAAAGGGACATGATGCCGTACAAAAGGCACTCTCATACATTGAGGAAACCTACACAAAAAAATGTACCCTTGCCGACATTGCCGCCGCCGCGAATTTCAGCCCCATTTATTTTCACACCCTGTTTACGAAAATCACAGGCAAGACCCCCGCTGCCTACGTCAATGAGCGCCGCTTGCGCGCGGCGAAAGAAATGCTCCTGCTGACCGATGCGCCGATTGCCGAAGTGGGGGATGCCTGCGGTTTTACCTCATCTTCTTACTTCGCCATGACCTTTCACCGCTCATGCGGCTGCACTCCCACCGCTTACCGCAGACAGATGCGTCTGCCGGATAAAACGTGAGAAAATGCAAAAAAGCCCTTGACAAATCGAGAAGTTTATGTTAGAATGAAGTATCGAGTAGAAGAATATGCATTTTTGACATGCAATGTGCAAAATACAATACAAGAACACAAAAATATATTTTTCCTCGTTTGAAGTTTTTCGGGAAAGCAGCATAACGCTCGCCGAAGGAGTGACACTCTCAGGTGGTGAAAACCGGGACCGGAAGACCGATGAGGACTCTGGAGAAGCCCCATGCGGGTGCCGAAGGTGCAAGGCGTATGCCGAATCTCTCAGGCAAAAGGACAGAGCGAAAACCGAACTGGAAAACAGGCGGGCTTTTTTCGTTTCCCTATCTCCGGGCAGCGAAAAAGTCCGCTTTTTATTTTTATTTTCGGAGGAAAATTTTATGGAGACATTTCTTGCCAAACTCAACGAAGTGGTCGTCAGCATCGACAGTTTTCTTGCAGACTATGTTCTGCTGATTCTGCTTGTCGGCTGCGGTATTTACTTTACCATCCGTACCCGCTTTGTGCAGGTACGCTGCTTTGGGGAGGGATGGCGCCGCTTTTTCGGAGAACTGAGCCTGAACGGAGAAAAAGCGGGCAAGAGCGGTATGAGTTCGTTTCAGGCACTTGCCACCGCCATTGCCGCGCAGGTTGGCACGGGTAATATTGTCGGCGCCTGCGGCGCCATTATCATCGGCGGTCCCGGTGCTATCTTCTGGATGTGGGTGATTGCCTTTCTCGGTATGGCAACCATTTATGCCGAGGCGGTGCTGGCGCAAAAGACCCGCACGACCGATGCCTCGGGTGAAGTTGCAGGCGGACCGGCGTATTACATCCGCACGGCGTTCCGCGGCAGGTTCGGCAAAGCGCTTGCCGTATTTTTCTCGGTGGCTATCGTTTTTGCGCTGGGGTTCATGGGGGCAATGGTGCAATCCAATTCCATCAGCGGCGCCATGCAGAATGCTTTCGGTATTGCGCCGTGGGTCAGTGGCATAATTCTCGCCCTGATCACGGGGCTGATTTTCATCGGCGGCACACGGCGCATTGCCTCCTTTACGGAAAAGATCGTACCAATCATGGCAGTCGTCTACATTCTCGGTTCCCTGATCCTGCTTGGCTGCCGTGTGCGGGAGATCCCTGCCACCTTCGGGTTGATTTTCTCCTGCGCGTTTGCGCCGCAGGCGGCGTTTGGCGGAGCATTCGGCACGCTGATTGCCAAAGCCGTCACGCAGGGCGCCAAGCGCGGGCTGTTTTCCAATGAGGCAGGCATGGGTTCTACCCCCCATGCGCACGCAGTGGCAAAAGTCAAAGAACCGCACGAACAGGGCGTGGTCGCCATGATCGGCGTGTTCATTGACACTTTCATCATTCTGACAATGACGGCACTGGTGGTCATCTCCACCATGTATGCCGGAAAAGATCTGCGTGCCATCGGTTTAGACGGTCTTTACGCCGGGCAAAGCGCCACAATGGCACAAAGTGCCTTTTCTTCGGTATTCGGCAGCGGTATCGGCAACGCTTTTGTGGCAATCTGCCTCTTGTTCTTCGCCTTTTCCACCATCATCGGCTGGAACTATTTCGGGCGTCTGAACATCACAGCACTCTTTGGCAATACCCGCCCGGTCAACCTGGCGTACAGCATCACAGCGGTCGGCTGTGTTTTCCTCGGCACGGTCTTTTACAGCGACCTGGTGTGGAATCTGCAGGATGTGTTTGATCTGCTGATGGTGTTGCCGAACGCCGTAGCACTGATCGCACTGGGCGGTATGGTGGCGGAGGAGGCGCGCCGGGCGCGCCGGGCAAAGGTAACGGCGGAACTCCCATCATAACGTCTCTTCCCCCCAGCAAAAACCGCGGAACGCAAGACGGCGTTCCGCGGTTTTTTTATAATTTACCCCTTCCGGTGACGGAGAGCGGCGCACGCGCGGCAGAGCAAAACATTTCCCCACCGCCACATAGCAAGTCCGATTCCGATTCCGAGGATTGCTGCTGCCAGCACATCTGTCGGAAAATGCACAAACAGATAAAGGCGGGAAAACGCAATCAGAACCGCGAGCGGAATGGCAGTGAAAGCAAACCGGCGATTCGCGGCGGTCAGTACCGTAGCGGCAATGGTCGATGAAAGCGTATGTCCCGAAGGAAACGAAAAATCCTTCGGCACGGCAATCAACAACCGCACCGCGGGATCCAACCAGCAAGGGCGCGGACGGGCGACCAAGGTTTTCAGAAGCAGATTTCCGACAAGAGCCCCCGTTGCAAGCCCCGCAAGGAGCAGAATACCGGTGCGGCGGTATTGGGGGAACCACAGCAAAACGAACGCCACAAGAAGCCAGATCAGCCCTGCATTTCCGAGAAATGTAATCTTCGGCATGAAAAAATCAAGAAAGGCACACTCCAGTGTATGCCGAATCCCGTATAACACCGAAAAATCAAGTTGTGTGATCCATTCCGCCATGGCGGTTCCTCCGTTTCTCTGTCAAAATTTTAGCGGCGGCAAAGCCTGCAACAATCAGAATACCGAACAAGAAGAGCCAAGGGTTCGCATGGCTCAGGCTCAATATCGGAAGCGGCTCTGCCGGTGTGGTCTGTCCCATGATGGCGGTGAAAAGCAAACCCGCCATCAGCCCGAAAACGGTAACCAATGTCAGCGGCAGCCATTGCGCGCGAAAGTAAAAACCGATGCCATCCGGGCGTTGTATGGTTTCGGATTTTTACAGACATCCCCGCCCTGTTTTACAGCAATGGAATGTTTGCCGTGCGACAAGCCTCTGCCATATCGCCCGGCCAATAAGAGGACTGCACTTCCCCGATATGTGCCTTCCGCAAAAAGAACATACAAAGGCGGGACTGCCCGATGCCGCCGCCGATGGTATCCGGCAATTCTCCGGCAAGCAGCGCGCGGTGGAAAGGCAGTTTCGCACGTTCAGGGCAACCGCGCTCGGCAAGTTGCAGGCGCATCCGCGCCTCATCCACGCGAACGCCCATAGAAGACAGTTCCAGTGCCATATCCAAAACAGGGTAATACACCAGAATATCACCGTTCAGCGTCCAGTCATCGTAATCGGGCGCGCGACCGTCATGAATCGCCCCGCTCCGCAGACGCCCGCCGATGCCACGCAGGAAAACCGCGCCGAATTCTTTGACCGCGCGGTATTCCCGTTCCTTCGGGCTAAGGGCGGGGTAGGCATCCTCCAGTTCCTGGGTCGTCAGAACGGTAACGGACGCCGGAAGAATCGGTTCGATAAACCGATACTCACCCGCCACATACATCTCGCACCGCCGCAGTACATCATAAATCGTGCGCACAGTCTGCTCCAGCGTTTGCGCCGTTCTTTCCTCCCGCCGGATGATTTTTTCCCAGTCCCACTGATCCACATAAAGCGAGTGCACCGCATCCGGCGCCTCATCCCGCCGGATGGCGTTCATATCGGTATAAAGCCCCTCGCCGGCGGCAAAGCCGTAGGTTTTCAGCGCCATGCGCTTCCATTTTGCGAGGGAATGAACAATCTCCATCTCTTCCCCGCTCCGCAAAGAAAAGGTAACGGGGCGTTCGGTTCCGTTCAGGTTATCATTCAAGCCGCTGCTGCCATCCACAAACATCGGGGCGGAGACGCGGGTCAGGCGCAGTTCCTTTGCCAACTCCTGCTCAAAATAGTCTTTGACTTTTTTGATGGCAATCTCTGTTTCCCGGAGAGACAAAAGCGGCTTGTATGCATACGGCGGCACGTAAATCATGATATTTTCCTCTCGTTTCTGCAAATATAGAATGATTATATCACACAAAAAGAAATTTGTAAACACAAACTTGCAAAAAAGAGAGAAAAACCGACCGTGGCAGATGCCGCGGTCGGTCAAAATCACTGCTGTTTGATATTCTTGCAGTTTTTCGCGTAGAAAAGGTTCTTCTCTTTCTGCGTGGTCTTGTTGCCGCTCAACGTAATGTTGCGGCTGTTCCAGGTCACAATGTCATGGCGCACGTCATAGGCGCGGGCATTGTAACGGTGGCAGCAGCATTCATCAAAGATATTATCGCGGATCTCAACACCGTCCGTTGCCGAGACAAACACCGCGCTGTTGCCGGTGTGGCGGAAGGTGTTGCCCACAATATGAATATCCCGATGCACGCCGGCGGGATAATCCCCGGGTTGCGAATCGTGGCAGGAGAGTACGGCAATCGCACCGCGGTTCTGCACCGCACGGATGTAGGCACACTTATCAAAGACATTGTTACGGATGGTAACATGTGCAGACGGCCCCACCTCGTACCAGTAACGGATATCGGGCGAGATCAGAATGCCGGGCAGCGAAAAGCCGTTGAAATAGCAGTTCTCGACCAGGATGTTGTGTGTCTGCAGGAGAAGTCCTCTTGCGCGGGTGTTCTTGCAGATACAATCCGAGATGTGCGTTTTGGCAAAATACACGGTGTTTGCCAGTGCATCCCCGACCGCATAGGTGCCGGTGCTTTCTTTCACCGTCGCCACGCCGTTATCAAACGCACCGATGGTCAGCGTTCCCTTCTGTACAAAGGTCTTGCTGTCGTAAACCGCGACCACATCGCCCGGCAGCGCCCAGTGCCCCTGCAGAGGCGAAAAACCGCTGCGGTGGCGGTGTTCCATCTTCAGCCGCCCGTCCGGCAGTACCTCGGTAATCTCACCGGCGGTGCCGTGGATGTTCAGAATATCGTCACCGAGCCCGTTGAATTCCGAATGCTTGATGCGCAGATAACCGCACAGACCGAGAATGTGAATGCCGTCTGCATTTGCCGCATACAGCTCCCGCGAGCCGGGTGCCACGCGGATATTGAAGTGATCCAGCGTCAGATCTGAACAGCGTGGCGAAACCACAAGCGCCATGCTGGTGCAACGGTAGAAGTCCAGATTCTTGAACTCTACTCGGTTACAGTTTGCCATCCCCAGGTGCGAGTTGCCGTAAATATAGTAGCGAAAATTGACAAGATGCCCGATGTGCAGCCCTTTCATGCCCTGATAATCTTTGAGATGCACACGAATGGTATTGTTCGGCAGGAGATCGTAGATGGTACCGACAAGGAGTTTCCGCTCGGTTCCGTCGGGATCGGTCACGGTCTTTTCGGTGATCGGCTCGTAGGCGGAAAGCACGTAATCGGGCATGCCTTCTTCATCGCAGGTATTGTTGCCCCAAAGGTGCTCCTCCCCGGTCATGGGGAACTCATCAAACACGCGTACGTCGTATGTGCGCGCCGCCTCATC
>CAKSLR010000057.1 GCA_934467435.1 uncultured Eubacteriales bacterium
CCTCATGATTGCGAAAAAGCGAGGAAACGCGAGAAAAACCCCCGAAATCGTGAGATTTCGGGGGTTCGAAGCCATGACATCTTTTTTGGCTTCGCGATATGGCTGCGGAATAGGGATTCGAACCCCAACAAACAGAGTCAGAGTCTGTCGTGCTGCCGTTACACAATTCCGCAATACGCTGTCCTCCGACAGCGTTCTTAATTATAGCAAACGGTGGGGCGTTTGTCAAGGGGATTTTTGAATTTTTTTGCCAACCCCGTTCAATTTTCCTTCTTCCGGCGGAAAAACAGGCGGGAGAAGGCTTTTCCGTTCCACGGGATGAGCGGGTAGAGATACCCGCGCGCCCCGCTGAGGGTACGGTTGGAGAGCAGGAACAGGGGAACGAGCAGCGCCCCGGCAATAAAGCCCCACAGCCCGAGTATGGCGGTCAGGAGCAGCCAGATCACCCGCAGGAACTTGAAGGCGTAGCCAAGTTCATGGTTCTGCTGCGTGAAGTTGGCAATGGCGACAAATGCCATATAAAGAATCACTTCGGGCGAGAGCCAGCCGACCTCCACCGCAAAATCACTGAGAATCAGACCGCCGATGACACTGAGCGAGCCCGCCAACATATCGGGGGTGTTCATGGATGCCAGTTTCAGCCCGTCAATCGCCACCTCGGCAAGGAGCAGCTGCAAAAGGATGGGCAGGGCATACTCTTTTGCCGGGAGAATAAAGAACAGGGACGGCGGCAGCCACTCCGCGTGCGTGATGAGCAGATACCACAGCGGCGTGACGATGAGCGACAGCCAGAATACAAAATGGCGCACCAGGCGCAGATAACAGCCGGTGATGGGGGGAAAGGAGTAGTCGTCCGTTTCCTGCAGGAAGTCGAAAATAGCGGTGGGCAGAATCATGGCTTGCGGTGAGGTATCACAGAGCAGGATGACTCGTCCTTCCAGAATTTCCGCCGCCGCGGCATCGGGGCGCTCGGTGGTGCGTACTTTGGGAAAGGGGTTGTACCAGCGGCGGCGGATGAGCGTTTCCAGCAGGCTCTCGGCACCGAGGGTGATGTGCGTCGGGGCAATTTCCTGCAGGCGGCGCTCCAGTTGTCTGAGATACCGCTCATCCGCCCGCCCGGCAAAGTAGCAGAGTACCACATCGGTTTTGGATTCTCCCCCCACCGTTACGTAACGCATGGTCAGGCGCTCGTCCCGGATGCGGCGGCGGATCAGCGCGGTGTTGAAGATCAGCGTCTCCACAAATCCGTCCCGCGCCCCCTGCATCACACGGTCGTTTTCCGGCTCCTGCGTCTCCCGCGCGGGGTAGGTGCGCGCGTCAATCAGGATCGCTTCCGCCCCGAAGGTACTGCCGAGCATCACCACGGCGCCCGAGAGTACCATCATGGAAAGATGGTCGGCGTCGGAAGACCGATTGACCTCTACATAGGGCACGTGGGCATCCGCAAAGCGGCGGCAGGGGTCGGGCGCACCGCCGCACAGATCCGAAAGACCGAGAAAATACTGCATCATACGCTGCATGACGCCGTCTTTTACAAAGCCGTCAATGTAAAAAAGCGTCATTTCATCGGTCTTTCCGATCAAAAGACGCCGCTCGATCAAGTCAAAATTTTCCTCTACCCGCAACCGCGCACGCAGGCGCGCGACGTTTTCTTTATAATCCGTACTCAGCTTTTCCATGTGTTGCCCTCATGTTTTTGCACTGGAAGAAGATTGCCCCGCCGGCGGGAAAATTATGCAGGAATCGGGAAAGTTCACAGAATATTCATTGACAGGAGGGGTCTGTCTCTGTATAATTAGTTAGGAAACTAACTGATAGGGAAAGGAAACTGTCATGAAGCAGGAACATCCGTTTGACCTTGCGCTGCCGGAAAAGGCGCTTTCGGAAAACCCGCCGATGTTGCTGAATGAAATTGCCCGCCTGTGTGCGGAGAAAATGCGCCGCACCGCCCCTCCGGGGGACGGGGTGCTCTCCCAGCACGGGGGGCGGCTGGTCATGATGGCGCTCTGCCGTGCGGAGCGGGAGGGACACGATCCGCTCAGCCAGCGGGATCTGGTTGCCGCCACTCACCTGAGGGCGCCGACGGTGAGCGGCATTCTGCACAAAATGGAAGAGGAGGGGCTTGCCCGGCGGGAGACCGACAGCCGCGACGCCCGCTTTTTCCGCATTTTTCTGACCGAGGCGGGTCGCGCGGCTGACCGCGCGGCGCGAGGGCGCGTGCGGGCGACGGACGAGATCCTGATGCGCGGCTTTTCGGCAGAGGAGAGCGCCGCGCTCCGCGACCTTCTGTTGCGGATGCGGCAAAACATTCTTGACGATTTACAGGAAAAAGAACGATGAAAAAAATCAAACTGCGAAGTTATATGAAACCCTACGGCGGCTATGCCGCGGTATCTCCGCTGCTGATGATCGGGGAAGTGGCGGCGGATCTGTGCCTGCCGTTTCTCATGTCTTATATTGTGGATTACGGGATTCTCGGCAAGGATATTGCCGCCTCTCCCCTTGCCGCCGGCATCATGCGGTTTTTCTGCGGCGAGGGATACAGCCATTTTGCCATCATTCTGACCTTCGGGCTGCTGATGCTCGGCATCACGCTGGTGGGCGGCTTTTTCGGTACCTTCTGCGCCTACACCGCCGCGCGGGCGGCGCAGGGGTTCGGGCATGATCTGCGCACCGATGCCTACGCGCACGTCATGGCGCTGTCCATCGAACAGACCGACCGTTTTACCACCGGTTCGCTTATCACCCGTATGACCAACGATATTTCCATGGTGGTGGAGTTTGCCGAGATGCTGCTGCGTATGTTCGTGCGCGCACCCATGTTTCTCGTGGGCGGCACCATCATGCTGCTGACGCTGGAGGTACGTTTCGGCACGGTGCTGCTGTTCTCGGTGCCGCTGTTACTGCTGGCGCTGGCGCTGGTTCTTTCCCGCGCCGTGCCCCTCTTCCGCACGGTGCAGGAAAAACTTGACCGTGTGAATGCGGTGGTGGGAGAGAATGTCAACGGCGCGCGGGTGGTGAAAGCCTACACGCGGGAGGATTACGAGTGCGCGCGCTTCGCGGGGGCAAACCGGGAGTTGCGGGATGTGAACCTGCGCGTGCTGCGCCTTATGGCGGTGGTGACGCCGGTTCTCAATATTATGATGAACTTTTCGGTCATTGCGTTGATCTACCTCGGCGCGGATGCCGTGCGGAGCGGAGTGGACGGAATGACCACCGGCACCATCATGGCGGGCATTACCTACGTGACGCAGGTGGTCTCCTCCCTGATGATGGTGGGCATGATGTTCGGTTCGATTTCCCGCGCGGCGGCGTCCGCCACGCGAATCCGGGAAGTGCTTGACACCGAGCCGGTGGTACGTTCCGGGGATGTGCGGGAAGGAAACGGGGAGATTGCCGTTTCCTTCTCCGGGGTGGATTTCCGCTACCCCGGCACGGCGGGCAGCCCGGTACTGCACGATATTAACCTGGATGTGAAGCGGGGGGAGACGCTTGCCGTGATCGGGGAGACCGGTTGCGGCAAGACCTCGCTTGTCAATCTGATTCCGCGGTTCTATGACGCCACGAAGGGAGAGGTACGTATTTTCGGCGTGCCGATCGGGGAATACGATACGGCGGCGCTGCGGGAAAAGATCGGCTTTGTGGCGCAGAAGAGCGAACTCTTCTCCGGCACGATTGCCGATAACATCCGCTGGGGCAAACCCGGGGCAAGCGATGCGGAGGTGCGCGAAGCTGCCGGGGTCGCGCAGGCGGACGGCTTTATTTCCTCTTTCCCTGCGGGATACGAAACACCCGTGGCGGAGAAGGGGGCATCCCTTTCCGGCGGGCAGAAGCAGCGGCTTTCGATTGCCCGCGCCGTGGTACGGCAGCCTGAGATTATGATTCTTGACGATGCGACCTCCGCTCTCGACCTTTCGACCGAGGCGGCGCTCCGCCGCGCCCTGCGGGAAAAACTGGCGGGCACTACGGTCATTCTCATTGCGCAGCGCATTGCCTCGGTGCGGGAGGCAGACCGCATCGCGGTGTTGGAGGGCGGCACCATCCGTGCCTGCGGACCGCATGACGAACTGATGAAAACCAGCGCAACCTACCGGGATATTTATGCGTCCCAGGCAGGGAAAGGAGGCGAGAGCGATGCCGAATGAAAAACGAACGGGCGATACGCCGCGCGTGGAACTGCGCCCGGGGCGCGGTCCGGGGGGCGGCGGTCCGATGGGGGCACGCATGCGCGCCGAAAAACCGAAAAACGCCAAAAAAACGCTTCTGCGCCTGTTGCGCTACATCGGTGCCAGCCGGTATCTGCTCTTTGCGCTGCTGTTCCTCATGCTGACGGTCACCGTGGCGGAACTTTTCGGCCCCCGCCTGCAACAGGAGGCGATTGACGCCATTACCCTGCAAAACGGTACCCTTGTGGTCAACTGGGGGGAGATGACGCGGGCGCTTTGGCTCATGGGAATTCTGTATGCCGTCGGCGCGGCACTCTCCTATGTTCAGGGGCTGATTTCGGCGCGCCTTTCGCAGTCTACTGTTTATACCATGCGTAACGATCTGTTCCGCCATATGGTGCGCCTGCCGATTGCCTATACCGACAGCCACCGGCACGGGGACTTGATGTCGCGCATGACCAACGATGTGGAAAATGTCTCCAATGCCGTTGCCCAGTCGGTCACCACGCTCTTTTCCGCCTGCCTGACCATTGTCGGCGCGGTGGTCATGATGCTGCTTTACAGCCCGCTCATGACGCTGTTTGCCATGCTTATCATTCCGCTGACCATGCTGGTTTCGTCCGCGCTTGCCAAGGTCACGCGCCGGTATTTTGTCGAACAACAGCAACTGCTCGGTCAGCTCAACGGGCAGGTGGAGGAGATGGTCAGCGCCTACGGCACGGTGGTCGCCTACGGCAAAGAAGGCGATGCGGTTGCAACCTTTTCGGGCATCAGTGACGGGTTGCGCCGCTCCTCGGTCAAGGCGCGGGTGTTCGGCTCCATTATGGGTCCGATCATGAACTTCCTCGGCAACCTGCAATATGTGCTGATTGCCGGCTGCGGCGGCTTTCTGGTGCTGACGGGCGGTGCCATGACCGTGGGTACCATTCAGGCAATGCTGCAATATTCCAAGCAGTTTTCCCGTCCCATCAACCAGGTGGCAAACCAGTATTCCACCATCATGACGGCACTGGCGGGCGCGGAGCGGATTTTTGAGATCATGGATGCGGGCGGCGAGACGGATGAGGGCAAAAATCCCCTTGCCGTGTCGGATGTGCGGGGCGAGGTGGATTTCCGGAAGATCCGCTTTTCCTACGTGCCGGGCAAAGAAGTGCTGCGCGGCTTTGACCTTTCGGTGCACCCCGGGCAGAAGATTGCCATTGTCGGCGCCACCGGTTCGGGCAAGACTACGGTGGTGAACCTGCTGATGCGGTTTTATGAGCCGGACAGCGGCGAGATCCGGCTGGACGGCATTCCCCTGCGCGAGATTCCGAAAAACACCCTGCGCCACGCCATTGCCATCGTGTTGCAGGATACGGTGCTCTTTTCGGATACGATTGAAAACAACATCCTCTACGGCAGAGAAAATGCCACGCGGGAAGAGGTACGCCGCGCGGCGGTGCATGCCCATGCCGATACCTTTATCGAGCGGTTGCCCGAGGGGTATGAAACCCGCCTGACCGAGGCGGGCGAGAACCTCTCCCAGGGGCAGCGGCAGTTGCTTGCCATTGCCCGCGCCGTGCTTGCCGACCCGAAGATTCTGATTTTAGACGAGGCGACCTCCTCGGTCGATACCCGCACCGAAATGCACATTCAGGAAGCCATGGTGCGGCTGATGAAAAACCGCACCAGTCTGATTATCGCGCATCGGCTTTCCACCATCCGGGATGCCGACTGCATCGTGGTGGTGCGGGACGGCGTGATTGCCGAGGCGGGGAACCACGAGGAACTGCTTGCCCGCGGCGGGGAGTACAGCAAACTCTACGCCAACCAGTTCGCCGGCATTGCGACCTGAAACCGAAAAAATCCCCCGTGCCAAAGTGCGGACAAAAGAAAAAATCCGTCACGGATCGTTCCGTGGCGGATTTTTCTTTTGCGATGCCCTATCAGGGGATCACCAAAATAAATGGCGCAGGGCAAACACGCCCTCTCGCCTGCCGATGTCGTGCAAAAGCCCGCAGACATATGCCTTCTCCCGGTCTATGCCGGGGCAGCGCGCGGCAATGCACTCGGCTGCCTCTGCCGTATCGCGGGAATGGTCGCCCCATGCGCCGGGGTTTCTTTCTTCTGCCTCTGCCGGTGCGGCAAGGGCGGTGTTTCGGCGGTACATTAAAAAATCCTCCGGTTCGGTTAAAGCGGGGTTTCCACCCGGTAGAGTGAAAGATCGGTCACGGTGGCGCCCTCGGTCAGGAACGCAAGGGCATTTGCCCGGAAACCGGGGCGGTTGGAGATGATGGTCCTGCCACCGCCGATCTCGGCATCCAGCACCAGGTTGCCGGTCTTTTCTTCATAGTGGAGCTGCACGCGCAGCGTGTAGGGACCCTGCAGTTCGCGCACATGGAGGATGGCAAAATCTACGCCTCCCACGTGGGTTCCCGCCCGCCCTTCGGGAATGTGCGGCAGAAGTTCGCACAGCGCCTTACCCTTCTCGGGAAAAACGGAGGGATCCGTGATGGTGCGCGTCCATACCCGCTCGTCGGCACTGTCCAGTGCCAGCGCCGCGCCGCCTCCGTTCCCCGTCAGGCAAAGGGCAACTCTTCCGTTGCGGCCGGGGTGCACGCGGCAGGTGAGGTAATAGGAGTCGGTTTCCGCAAGGGGAATCTCACCCTCCGGCGTGACCTCTGCCGCCACAAACACCCGCGCGGCGGGGTCCTCGGGCGGCGTCAGTTCGGGCAGCCAGCGCATGCCAAGCCGCCCCCCCTCGTGCTGCACCAGTTCCCGGTGCGCCAGCAGAAACGCCCAGCCGTAGCCGCCGACCCAGCCCGAGAGAATGTAGCGGTCGCCGCACGCGGCGACCATCGGCACGCAAAGCCCGTCATAAATATCCTCGCCCTTCACGGCAAGGTCGGTGAACTCCCGGTTGCGGTACCCGCTTTGCCAAAAGCCGGTGAAGCCCATGAGAAGGTAGGTGTAACCGCCAAAGGAGAAGATCGAGGGACATTCGGTGGAGTTGCCGACGGGGGAACTGCCGTGGCGGAGGGGCAGATCGGTAGCAACCTCCCGCCACGGACCGTCCATGTCCGGGGCGCGGAATACGCCCTCTACCCCGTAGCCCGCGTACATAAGAAGGTCGCCGTCCTCCGTCGGGTAAACGCTCGGATTTTCGGCGCAGTGCACCTGCCGGCGGGCAGGCGTGAAATGAATGCCGTCCTCCGACACCATATAGTTTGCCCCTGCGGGCAGCAACCCCTCTTTTTCCAGTTCCTCATACGAAACGGCGGAAAACACGCCGCTTTCCTCACGGCGGCGGAAGAGGAGGGGAGAGCCGGTCTTTTCCCACGGTACCGTGCGGCTGGTGTGATACCCGTGGGTGTAATAGTACTTCCCATTCAAAAAGAACATCGTGCCGGTGCCGAAGGTTTGCCACTGCGTGGTCAGGGGCAGCAGATCCCCGTGGTTTTCCCAGTGCAGAAAGTCGCTTGTCGTCAGGTGGCAGACGGTGTGCGCCCCCGTGCCGAAGCGGCTACCGTGGTGGTGACGGTCGGAAAGAATCAAAAGATGATAGACCCCGTTATGGTAAAAGTTGACCACATCCCCCGCAAACGCGTTATACCCGCGCGGGGAGTAAAACGAAATGCCGCGCGGCAGCGTTTCGCTTGCCGCCTCGGTCGGCATTGCCGTGCCGCCCTCGGCGATGCGGGCGGTCACACCGTCCGAGACGAAAACCTCGCCCTCCCCGCGAACGGGGTGTCCGAGCAGGTAGTCGCGGTTGACAATCTCCCCGCCCGAAAGAAAGGCAAGCTGCACCTCGTCCAGCAGCAGATACAGGTCGCGCCCCACCGCGTCAAAACGCAAAAGGGGCAGCCCGAGGCGCATGGCGCGGGTCTCTTCTCCCGAACGGTGTAAAAAGAGCGTGGCTTCCAGGTAGGGGGAGTGCCCGTTCCGGTCGGCGTTTGGCTCATAGCCGTCGCTTTTCTCGTAACCGGAGAGTGTTTCGTTCGCCGCGGGGAACGTGTGAACGCCCACCGCAACCTCCAGAATGCCGGGAATGCGCAGAACCGTTTTCCGCCCGCCGGTAGGCAGATGGGAAAGACGCAGGGAAAGCAGAAAGCCGCCCTCCCCCTGCTCGTCGTGCCGCAGGGGGCGGTAGGTCAGCCGTTCGGGAAAATACCGGGTATAGTGCTCGGTGATGCTGCTCATGGCGTATCCTCTTTTTCCGGTTGTGTTTTTTTCATTATAGCAGGGAAAATGGGGAAAGTCAACGGGGAGGCTTTGCGCCGGAATATCCATCACTTTGGGGTGACGATGCCTCGATTGGATGGTAACACGATAAAAAACATGGACATACGAAAAGATATGCGCAAAAAAAAGGATGCCGACCCCACCACGCTCTACTGCAGGAAACACGACAGTGGAAAACGGGAAGGCACCCCGCCGCGGCGCCTTCCCGTTTTCGCTTAGTTCTTGTTTCCGTGAATCGGTGCGGGGA
>CAKSLR010000058.1 GCA_934467435.1 uncultured Eubacteriales bacterium
CCTTCTGCATACGATCATTGCGACCCGTCCGGCAAACGTAGAAGATCTGATGCAAAAGACCATGACCGATGGCAAGTCGGTGGATGAGGCGCTGAAGGAAATCAGCGGTGCCATCCTGCACGAGAAGGTCAGTATCCGTCGTTTCATCCTGGTGGATGGCGTGGTCAGTACCTATGTCCACGGGGCAGGTGAGACCGGCGTGATTGTAAAGTTTGAAACGAATGTCGGGGATCATCCCGAATTTGCTGCCTTCGCCCGCAACATCGCTCTGCAGGCAGCGGCACTCCCCTCCCTGTATGTGGATCGTGAGTCGGTTCCCCAGTCCGCACTGGACGAGGAAATGGAGATCCTCAAAAAGCAGATGGAGCAGGATCCCAAATTCGCCGGCAAGCCCGAAAAGGTGCTGGAAGGCATCATCAAAGGCAAACTCGGCAAGTACTATGAGACCAACTGCCTCGTAGAGCAGCCTTATGTGAAGGATGATTCCATGACGGTCGGCAAGTATGTTGCCGCTACCGCAAAGGAATTTGGCGGCGACATTAAGGTGACCGCCTGCATCCGTTATGACAAGGGCGAAGGGATTCAGAAGAAAGAAGAAGATTTTGCCGCTGAAATCGAAAAGATGGTAAAAGGCTGATTTTCGGCGAAAAAGCCGCTGCGTTGCAGCGGCTTTTTTCGTTTTGAAAAAAATCCCCCTTTTTTTCAGAAAACTGTTTACAAAAACGACTTTTTGCGTTACAATATATCTGTATAATTATGTAGAGAGATATGGAGGAGTTTATGGAAGAAAACCAGAGTCCGGCGTACCGCCGCGTACTGCTGAAATTGTCGGGGGAGGCGCTCTCCGCCGGGGCAAACGGCATCTTGGATCATGCGTTTATTGAAAAAATTGCGGCAGTGCTGAAGAAGTGTACGTCTGCCGGGGTAGAGATCGGTGTGATTGTCGGTGCTGGGAACATCTGGCGTGGCAGACAAGGGGTGAACATGGACCCCGTTCTTGCCGATCATATGGGTATGCTTGCCACCGCTATCAACGCGCTTGCCTTGCAGGACGCATTTGTGCACGCGGGGCTGGATGCCCGTGCCATGACTGCCGTGCGGATGGAGGCGTTTGCCGAACCCTATACGCGGGAGCGGGCGCTGCATCACCTGCGCCGCGGGCGGATTGTGATTTTCGGTTGCGGGCTGGGGCTCCCCTTCTTTTCTACCGATACCGCCGCCGTGTTGCGCGCTGCGGAAATTGATGCGGATGCCGTGCTGATGGCAAAACATATTGACGGTGTTTATACCGCCGACCCGCATAAGGATCCGAGCGCCCGGAAGCTGGACGCCATTACGTATCAGGAGATGCTTTCCCGCGGGCTTTGCGCGCTGGACTGGACCGCAGCCTCCTTCTGTATGGAAAAACATCAGACCGTGGTGGTCTTCGGGCTGGACGATTCCGAAAACATCTACCGCGCCGTAATGGGCGAAAAAATCGGCACCTTGCTGACCGAGTAATTTTGAGAGATTTTATAAATGGAGATAAAGGAGACACCCGATGAAACTGGAACTGAAAACTTATGAAGAGAAAATGAAAAAGGTCATCGACGTTTACGCCGACAGCCTGTTGACCATCCGTGCCGGGCGTGCAAATCCGAACGCCCTTTCCCGCATTATGGTGGATTATTACGGCACCCCGACGCCGATCAATGGCGTAGCCGCCGTCAGCCAGCCCGATGCCAGAACCCTGGTGATTCAGCCCTGGGATAACGGTACTCTGAAAGCCGTCGAGAAGGCGATTCTTGCCTCCGACCTCGGTGTGACTCCGCAAAACGACGGACGTGTGCTGCGTCTGATGTTCCCGCAACCGACCGAAGAGCGCCGCCGTGAGATGACCAAGCAGGTCTCGAAGATGGGGGAAGAAGCCAAAATCTCCATCCGCAATCTGCGCCGTGACGCCAATGATAAAATTAAAGACATGAAGAAAAAGAGCGAGATGACCGAAGATGAGGCGAAGGCAAGCGAAAAATCCGCGCAGGATCTGACCGATAAGTACATCAAAGAGGTGGATCGCGTGACTGACGCAAAGAACCGCGAGATCATGGAAATCTGAGGGCGGCGGGATGTGGTTCCGGCACAAGAAAACGGCAGATTTTTCGGATAAAATCCGGCACGTTGCCTTTATCATGGATGGAAACGGCAGGTGGGCAAAGCGTCGTGCACTGCCGCGCGAGGCAGGGCATGTCCGCGGGGCGGAGACGTTTCGCCGCGTGGTCTCCTATTGCCACGATCTCGGCATCCGCACGGTGACCGTGTATGCTTTTTCTACCGAAAACTGGTCGCGCCCGCCAAAAGAAGTGGCGGGAATTATGAAGCTGCTTGGCAGTTTTCTGCGGGAGGCGCTCGCTACCGCCGATGAGCGGGATATGCGCGTGGTGTTCCTTGGGGACAAGGCGCCGCTCTCGCCCGAGCTCCGCGCCATGGCGGAGGAGGTGGAACGTACCACGGCAAACCGTTCGTATTGTCTGAACATTGCGCTGAATTACGGGGGCAGGGATGAGATTACTCATGCCTGCAACCGTCTGATGGCGGAGGGCAAGACTTCGGTGACGCAGGCGGATATTGCCGGTGCACTCTACACATCCCATTCTCCCGATCCCGATCTGGTCATTCGTACCGGCGGGGATCTGCGTATTTCCAACTTTCTTTTGTGGCAGTCCGCCTATGCGGAATACTATTTTACAAAGACCTTGTGGCCGGATCTGCGGGAAGCGGAGATCTATACGGCACTGCGTGATTTTTGCCATCGCCACCGCCGCTTCGGTGGGCTGGGGGATGGCAGGCAGCCGGCATCCGGGGGTCACGGCGTGGAGGAATAACCCATGAAACAAAGACTGATGACTGCGGCAGTCCTTTTATGCTTTCTTGTTCCCGTTCTCATTTTTTCCGATACGCTGTTTTTTCCGGTTATTGCAGCCGTTTTTTGTTTCATTGCCGTGTGGGAAATGCAGCATTGCCTCGGCTGCCATAAAAAATATGCGGTTTCCATCCCTTCCTACCTGATGGCAATCGGGCTGCCGCTCGGGCTTTTTCTGGTCGGTGGGCTGGACGGCATTCGGGTGCGCCCCTTTCCGGTTTACAACCGCGCACTGTATCTGCTCGCTTTCGCGGCGGCGTTTGCCGTGTATATGTTTTATCTCTTTGCGGCTGCCGTCTTTTGCCGCCGGGCGCTTTCGTTCTCTGAAATCGCATCGTCCTATATGACGACCTTTTACATCACGCTGGCGTTTACCGCCATTCCGTTTATCCGCTACGGCGCGCATGGGGAGTATTATTTTCTGCTTTGCTTCCTTGGCGCGTGGGTGACCGATTCGTTTGCCTACTTTGTCGGGTATCTTTTCGGACGGCATAAACTGATTCCCGAAATCAGCCCGAAAAAGACCGTGGAGGGAAGTATCGGCGGCAGCGTGGGCGGTGTGCTTGCTTTCTTGCTTTTCGGCTTTTTTGCCGGAAAAGAAACGGGGCAGATGCCGAATTATGCCGTGCTGGCGGGGCTTGGGTTCCTTGTTTCCATCCTTGCACAGATCGGAGATCTGATTGCTTCGCTCATCAAGCGGGAGCATGGAATCAAGGATTACGGTAAAATCTTCCCGGGGCATGGCGGCGTCATGGATCGGTTTGATTCGGTCATTGCTACCACGCCGTTGCTTTTGATTGTCTGTACGCTCGACAGCCTGCTGTCGTATAACCTTCTTTTGTGAGGAGCATCATGGGAAAACAGGATGTTACCGCTGCGCTGCCGCCCTGCGTCGCCGTTCTCGGTTCGACCGGTTCGGTCGGGCGCCAGGCACTGGAAGTGGCGGCTTACCATCGGCTCCCGGTCGATCTGATTGCGGCGCATCGCTCGGTCTCTTTGCTGGAGGAGCAGGTGCGCGCCTTTTCCCCCCGCCTGTGCGCGGTCACCGATCCCGCTGCCGCTGCCGATCTGCGTGTGCGGATTGCGGATACGGGTACCCGTGTGCTGGCGGGAGAGGAGGGGTTGCTTGCCGGGATTGCGGAAACCACCGCACCGGTCGTGGTCAACGCCGTTCTCGGTGAAGCGGGGCTTGCCCCCACGCTTGCCGTGTTGGGTGCCGGGCGGCGGCTGGCGCTTGCCAACAAAGAGTCGCTTGTGATTGCCGGTGCGGAGGTCATGCGCTGCGCAAAAGAAAACCACGCGGAGATTCTGCCGGTGGACAGCGAGCACTGCGCCATTTTTCAGTGTTTGCAGGCGGGGCGAAAAAATGAGGTCAGGCGCTTGCTCCTGACCGCCTCGGGCGGTCCCTTTTTCGGTTATGACCGTGCGGCGCTTGCCCGAGTCACCCGCGCGGATACGCTCGCGCACCCCACCTGGCAGATGGGGGCAAAGATCACCGTGGATTCCGCGACCCTGATGAATAAGGGCTTTGAGTTGATCGAGGCAGCCTGCCTTTTCGGTGTGCCGGCAGAGGCGATTACCGTTGTGGTGCAGCGCCAGAGCATAATTCATTCCATGGTGGAATATATTGATCATACGGTGATTGCGCAACTGAGCGTTCCCGATATGCGGGACTGCGTGCAGTATGCGCTGACCTACCCCACTCGTGCGGCGGGGCTGACGCCACCGCTTGACTTTTTTTCGCTCTCCCGCCTGACCTTTGACCGACCGGATGGGGAGACATTTCCGCTTCTGCCGCTTGCGGCACGGGCGTATGCCGCCGGCGGCGCCGTTCCCGCCGTGCTGAACGCCGCCAATGAGGAGGCGGTTGCGGCGTTCCTTTCGGATCGGCTGTCGCTGCTCGGTCTGATGGATGTGGTATGTGAGACGGTGGAACGGGATTGCGCTGCGGCATCCCGCGTACATACGTTGCCGGAGATTCTTGCCGCCGCCGGAGAGGCACGCGCCGCCGTACGCGGGGCACTTGCCCGCCGTTCACGCTGAAATTCGCCGCCGCGCCGGGCGGCACAAGGAGATTGTATGACCGTTCTGTATTGGATTGTTGCCATTCTGGTATTCGGATTTCTGATTTTTGTGCATGAGATGGGACATTACCTGACCGCCCGCCTGTTTCATGTAAAGATTTATGAGTTTTCCATCGGTATGGGACCGAAACTGCTGTCCTATACCTCCAAAAAAACGGGCATCAAATATTCACTCGGTATGTTCTTCTTCGGCGGATATGTCAGCATGGCGGGCGAAGACGAGGAATCGGACGAGCCGGACGCGCTTTGCAAAAAAGCCGCGTGGAAACGGTTTATCATTGTGGCAGCGGGGGCGTGCGTTAATCTGCTGGTCGGCTTTACCCTGGTTTTGTCCCTTGTGGTCGGCTCCGCCTCGCTCGGCTCCAATCGGATTCACAGTTATCCGACCCCCGCAGAAGGGGAAGAGAAGACCGTCTCCTCCTACGACAGCGGGCTGCGCCCCGGAGATACGGTGCTGCGGATCAACGGCAAGCGCGTGCACATTGCTGCCGATCTGAGTTATGAAATCATGCATGAAGGGGCGGAGGAGATTCCCGTCACCATCCTGCGGGGCGGGCAGGAAATGACGCTTTCCGTTCGGTTCCCGACCGTGACGCAAAGCGGCGTGACCTTCGGTGTGCCCGATTTTTACGTGCAGGCGGATGAAAAAGACGTCGGCAATGTGCTGCGGCACACATTTTACCGTTCGGTTTCCACGGTGAAAATGATCTGGGATTCGCTCTTTGATCTGGTACGCGGCAGATACGGGATGGACGCGGTTTCGGGTCCTATCGGCGTCGCCGGTGCCATTTCCGATGCGGCGGCAACCGATATCTGGCAGTTGATTTATCTCATGGCGGTCATTTCCATCAACCTTGGGGTGGTAAACCTTTTGCCCCTGCCGGCGCTGGACGGTGGGCGACTTGTCTTTCTTTTGATCGAAATGATTTTCCGGCGCCCCGTGCCACAGAAATATGAGGCGCTTGTGCACTTTGTCGGTATTATTCTTTTGCTTGCCCTCATGGTGCTGGTCACCTTCAAGGATATCATCAGTTTCTTCCGGTAATTCATCGGCGCGCCGCAGGGCGCGCCGATGTGCGGGAAAGGACGTTTTTATATGCAGGATTCCATCAAGCGCCGTGTGTCACGGAGTGTGCGCGTCGGCGCACGGATCATCGGCGGCAACTCTCCCATCACCGTGCAGTCGATGACCAATACTGACACCGCCGACGGCACCGCGACCCTTCGCGCTGTGCAGGCACTGGAGGAGGCTGGGGCGGATATTGTCCGCCTTGCCGTGCCGGATGTTGCCGCAGCGGCAACCTTCTCCTATCTGAAAGAGGCAGGGGTACGTGTTCCGCTGGTGGCGGATATTCATTTTGACTATCGTATTGCCCTCGCCGCCGTGGCGGCAGGGGCGGATAAAATCCGCATTAACCCCGGCAATATCGGGGGACGCGATCATGTTCTTGCCGTGGTGCGCGCCTGCCGCGCGGCAGGGGTTCCCATTCGTATCGGCGTCAATTCCGGTTCGCTTGAAAAACATATTCTCGCCCGTTACGGCGCTCCGGTGGCGGAGGCGCTTGCCGAAAGCGCCCTTTACCATGCCCGGTTGCTGGAAGAAGTGGACTTTTATGATACGGTTCTTTCGGTCAAGGCTTCTTCGGTGCCTATGATGATTGCGGCAAACCGGATTCTTGCCGAACGGACCGACTATCCCTTGCATCTCGGCGTGACCGAGGCGGGCAGCGCCCACATGGGCAGCATCAAAAGCGCGGTTGGGATCGGCACCTGCCTTGCGGATGGAATCGGGGATACCATCCGCGTTTCCCTGACCGCCGACCCTGTGCTGGAGATCCGGGAGGCACGTGCCATTCTTTCTTCCCTTGGACTGAACCCGGTACGCGAAATGGACATCATCTCCTGCCCTACCTGTGGGCGTACCCGGATCGATTTGATTCCGCTGCTTTCCCGCTTTGAAGAAGAACTGGACCGTACGGGGTTGCGCAAAAAACCGCTGAAGGTCGCCTTTATGGGGTGTGTGGTCAACGGACCGGGGGAAGCGAGAGAGGCGGATATCGGCATTGCGGGCGGCATCGGCGAGGGGGTTCTGTTCAAAAAAGGAGAAATTCTCCGCCGTGTACCTGCCGACCGTATCGTTGCCGAACTGCTCTCGGAAATTGAGAGGATGTGAATATGGCAAAACAGCACTTTTTTGAAATTTTCAAACGCTACACGCCCGAGGGGGAGCGGCGGGAGTTGCTCTCCTCCGGCGGCCCTGTGGATGTGCGCATCTGCCGTGAGCCGTTTCGCGTGGAGGTGGATATTCCGTTTGACGCGCGCAAAGATTACCGCTTGCTTTACCGTATCGAGGACGAGTTGTGCGAATTGTATGAAGCCCGTTCTTTCCGCATTTTTCCGAAGTACGTCCCCTCGTTGTTTTCTCTGGACGTCATGCCGGAGGTACTGGCGGAAGCCGAGCGCATCGGCGCGGTGACGCACGGCTTTTTTCTTTCCCCGCGCTTTTCGCTGGAGGCGGACAAGCTGCAGGTGGAGTTGCCGTTTACCGAAAGCGGGATTGATCTGCTCGGGCTGGCAAAGACCGACCGGACGTTAGAGGGCATCATCCGTTCCCGTTACGGCAAAGAAATCCAGGTGGAAATCCGTCCGACGGCGGACGCCGCCGAGCAGACCGGGCGGCGGCAGAAGGAGATGGAAGATTCACTTGCCGCTCTGGACCGTGAGATTCGCGCCCAGGCCGAGGAAATGCGCCGCGCAAGCGCCCTTCGGGAAAAGCATACGGGCGCGGATGCGGGCGAGCCGGAGGAACATGCCGATTTCCGTCACATCCGCAGCCTGCGTACCGACCTGGCAGACCGCCCCCCCGAGACGGTGGGGGACGGGCTTTTGCGCGTCGGCAGCATTACGTTTCTCACTGCCGAGCCGGAAGTGCTGCTTGGCAGTGCGTTCGCCATTGAAAACCCCACTCCTATGGCGGAGATCCGTGAGGGGAGCGGGATCACGCTGCTCGGCAAGATTTTTGAAGTGACCCGGGATGAAAACCGCACGGGGGATCGGATCCGGCTACGCATCGGTTTTTCGGACGGCTCTTCTTCCGTTTATCTGCGCATGAACCAGACGCCGGAGGAAGTACACTGGGCAGATTCCCTTTCTCCCGGCAAGTGTATTGCCGCGGCGGGGCGCGTGATGCGGGATAAGTTTGACGGGGAACTGGTCTTTTCCCCTCGCCAGGTCATGAAAATCGGGCAACTCAACCGCACCGACAATGCGGAAGAGAAGCGGGTGGAACTGCACTTACATACCAATATGTCCGCAATGGATGCCATCATTCGTCCCGATGAACTGGTGCGCACCGCCGCCGCCTGGGGACACCGCGCCATTGCCGTGACCGACCACGGCAATGTACAGGCGTTTCCTGAGGTCATGCTGGCACTGGAAAAACAGAAATGCGACCTGAAAATCCTTTACGGGATGGAGGCGTATTTTGTCAACGACACCGCGCGTGTGATCTACGGACCGAAAAATCCCGATTTCGGGGATGAGGTCGTGGTATTTGATATTGAAACAACGGGTCTGTCGCCCGTCAACTG
>CAKSLR010000059.1 GCA_934467435.1 uncultured Eubacteriales bacterium
TTTTCAGTCCTCTGCTCTACCAACTGAGCTACAGAGGCATTTGTAATGGCGACTCGGATGGGGCTCGAACCCACGACCTCCGCCGTGACAGGGCGGCGCTCTAACCAACTGAGCTACCAAGCCATTCATTACAATGTGCCATAAGCACGTCACCCTATGGTGACTGGTGGAAACAATAGGGCTCGAACCTATGACCCTCTGCTTGTAAGGCAGATGCTCTCCCAACTGAGCTATGCTTCCGTCTCCGGGAACAAAACCAACCGGGCTGCCCCGCAACGGTTGTTATTATAGCATGGCCGGGACGGTTTGTCAACCCCTTTTTTCAAAAAAAACCCGAAAATTTTATCGCGTGCAAAAAAAGCACTCCCCGCCCAGCCGGAAGGGGGCACGGCAGGCAGAGAGGGGAGCGCCGAAACGAACGGCGGCGAAAAGGCGGAGCGGGCGGCGTGACAAACGGTGAATAAACGGTGAGACACGTGGCAGGGCGGGCGCAGCGGGGTGGCAGGCAGCCGGGGAAAGACAAGCGGCGAGGCAGGGGCGGCGGATGGGGGAAGAGGAAAAAGCCGCCGCCGATTTGCCGCCGCCCTGCATATTTGCCCCGCCGTCTGCCCAAAATAGAAAAAACATGAAAAAAGGGGTATGCCGCATGAAACTGAAGGGGTGTCAGAGAAAGATCATTTGTATGCGCAGCGCCGACAGCCACCTGTTTGACGAGGCGTTTTTTGTGCTGCGCGACGACGCGAAAGAAACGGGAGAGGGGGACATGCTGGCAGAGGCGAACCGGATTCTGGACGAAAACCTGCTGCGCACGGTGCGGCGCCGGGCGCCTGCCGCGCCGGGGCGGGGGGTCTGGCTGCTGATCGGCGCCGCCGGCGCCAGCCTCCTTTGGCTTGCCGTCCTTCTTTTTGCCCTGCTCTGAACCGTGCGGTGCCGCCCCCCCGGGCGGCCCCGCACCGCATTTTTTGCGCCGCAAAAAAATTTGGGCAAATCCCTTTACTTTTGCCGTCATATCCGATATAATAGGGGCAAGTAGTCGCCCCCTGTTTTTTTGGGGGGTGAAGGAGAAGGAGAAATTCTATGAGATCCCAGGATTACACCTTCCGCCGCGCCGTTCCCGTATGGGAATGCGGCAGCGAACGGGAGATGAACCGCCACCTTTGCTTTACCGTGCGCCTGACGCCCGACCTCGGCAGCCCCGTGCTCTCGCTTGCCGCGTCGGTCTCGTTTACCGTTTCGATCAACGGGCAGTTTATCGCGTACGGACCGGCGCGCTGCGCCCACGGATTTTACCGTGTGGATCAGATCGCCCTTTCCAAGTATCTGACGGGTACCGAAAACATACTCTCCATCCGCGTGGCGGGGTATTATGCCCGCGCGTTCTCGCAACTGCGGCAGCCCTCGTTCCTGTGTGCCGAGTTGTGTGACGGCGACCGCGTGGTGGCTTATACCGACCCGACGGGGGAAGGCGGGTTCCACGCTTACGCCGTGACGGAGCGTATCCGCCGGGTTCAGCGCTATTCCTACCAGCGCCCGTTTGTGGAGCATTACCGCCTTGCCCCCGGCGCCTTCGGGTATGAGCACGGGGAGGGCGGCGAGGAAGTGCCGCTGGAGGCGACCGAAGAAAAGCATTTTCTTGTCCGCACGCAGCCGTACGGCGACTATCCCGTGGTATTGCCGCGCGGGGAGATTGCGGAAGGGACCGTTGCCTTCTCCGACAAAGACCACTACTACGCCGACCGTTCGATTGTCGGTGTTGCGCGGGGGGAGAACGACGGATTCCCGGAGGAAGAACTGGAGGTGCACTCTTACCGTGAGGTCGGGCGCATGGACTTCACCCGCACCGCCTCCTATTTCTGCCGCAGCACGCAATCCATCACCCTGGTGCCGAACTGCTATGCCGATGTGGATATGGGCTGCAACTACACGGGGATTCTGAATTTTTCGGTGGAAACGCCGGGCGGGTGCGAGCTTTACCTGCTCTTTGACGAATTTTTCAGGGAGGACGGCTCGCTTAACCCCTTCCGCGGGCAGACCTGCAACGTGCTCTATTATAAATTGGAAGCAGGCAAATACGACCTTCACACCTGCGAACCCTATACCATGCGGGCGGTGCGGATTGTGGTCTGCCACGGCAGCGCGACCGTGCGCGGGTTGAAAATGTTCAAGATCGGCTTCCCTTCCCGCCTCATTCGGGCGCGGCTGGCAAGCAACGACGAAAAACTGCAGAAAATCTACGACGCGGCGGTGGAGACCTTTGTCGCCAATGCATCGGATATTTACATGGACTGCCCCTCGCGCGAACGGGCTGGCTGGCTGTGCGACAGTTTCTTCACCGCGCGGGTGGAAAAGACGCTGACCGGCGCCTCGAAAATCGAGGCGGCATTCCTTGAAAACTTCCTGCTGCCCGACTCGTTTGGCGGCATGGTGCCGGAGGGGATGCTGCCGATGTGCTACCCCGCCGATTTCTGGAGCCCGAACAGTTACATTCCGAACTGGGCAATGTTCTTTGTGCTGGAGCTGGAAGAATACTACGCCCGCACAGGCGACCGCGAGATGGTAGACCGGGCGCAGGCGCGCATGATGGCGCTGCTTGCCTGGTTCCGCCGCTATGAAAACGACGACCATATGCTGGAGAAGCTGCCCGGCTGGATTTTTGTGGAATGGTCGCATGCCAATGACCTGGTGCAGGACGTGAACTTCCCCACCAACATGATGTACGCCGCGATGAAGGATGTACTGGCGCGCCTTTACAACCTCCCCGACCTGGCGGAGGAGGCGGAGGATTTGCGCCGCGGCATCTGCCGCCTTTCCTACAACGAGGAGGCGGGCTTCTTCTGCGACAATCTGCGGCGGGTGAACGGCGAACTGATTCCGAGCGGAGAATACACCGAAACCTGCCAGTACTATGCGTTCTTCTGCCGTGTGGCAACCCCGACCACCTACCCTGCGCTGTGGGTGCGGCTGCGGGATGAGTTCGGCGCTGACCGGGCGGAGAGCGGCGCTTACCCGCACGTTTCCCCCTCGAACGCCTTTATCGGCAATTACCTGCGCATGGAACTGCTTTGCCGGGAGGGCGAGCAGAAACACATGATCGGAGATCTTGTGGATTATTTCTCCGCCATGGCGGAAAAGACCGGCACGCTGTGGGAACACATGAGCCCGAGCGCCAGCTGCAACCACGGCTTTGCCTCCCACATTCTGGTGTGGCTGGACCGTGCCGGCTATCTGATGCACGACGAAACGTAACACGAAGTGCCGCGACCCCTTCCGGCGCCGCGGCACTTTTCTGACGGAAAGGAACATGGCGATGATTGAACCTGCGTTTTTGTTTACCGACCACGCGGTGCTGCAGGCAGAGATGCCTGTACCCGTTTGGGGAAAAACCGACCGCGCGACACTTTCGGTTGCCTTTGGCGGCTATACCGCCGATGCCGAGATTCGGGCGGACGGCAGTTTTCTTGCCACCCTGCCCCCGCTGCCCGCCGGCATGCGCGGCACCCTGACCTTTATGGGGGAAGGAGAGAGCCTTTCGTTTGGCGACGTGGTAAGCGGCGAGGTCTGGCTTGCCGGGGGGCAATCGAACATGGAGCACCCCACGCTGATGACCGAATACACCGCCCATGCGGTGGCGGAGGACGCGGATCTGCGTCTTTTCACCGTGCCACGGCGCACGTATCCGGGGGCGGACATTTTCGGCTGGCATTTTGAGCCGGTGGAATCGCTGGACCGCCCGTGGCAGATCTGCACGCGCAAAGAGGCGCTGCATTTTTCCGCCATCGGCTACTTTTTCGGGCGGAAACTGCGCCGGGCGCTGGGGGTGCCGGTTGGCATCATCAGTTGCAACTGGGGTGCGACGCTGGTGGAAAACTGGACGCGGCGGGAGCAGCTGCTTGCCGACCCCCTGACGCGGATTTATGTGGACGAACAGGACGCGGCGGAAGCTGCAATCGATGAGGCGGCGTGGCACGCCGCCTACCGCGCGCACCTCGACGGACGCCGCTCGCTTGCCGATATCGACATGGAAAAAGAAGTGCGCGAAAACGGCGCGGCATACTGCCTGCGCCGTGACTTCCCCTCACTGCGCGGGGCAGCAGGGGAACCCGGTCCGGGTCCTCTTTACTACCGCCGCCCGGGGCTGCTGCGGGAGACCATGCTTGCCCGCGTGACCCCCTACGCGCTGCGCGGGGTCATCTGGCACCAGGGCGAGAGCAACGGCAGGCGCGAGTGCGCCGAGTTTTCGGCAAAAGCGTGGTACCGGGCGCTCTTTTCCGCGATGGCGGCAGACTGGCGGGAAGCGTTCGGGCGCCCCGACCTGCCCTTTTACATGGTACAACTTGCCGCCTTTTCGCTTGGTGGCGAGAACGCCGCCGACACCTGGTTCGGCGTGCGGGAGGCACAGCGGGAGTTGGGGGAGGCAGGAAGCGGATTTTATACCGTGGTTTCCTACGATCTTGGCGAGTTTGACAACATTCACCCCGCCAAAAAACAGCCGATGGGCGAACGCCTTGCCGCCGCAGCACTGGCAGAGACCTACCACAAAGACGAGCGCTGGCGCAGCCCCGTGCCGGGCGGTTGTGAGGAAAAAGACGGCGTGCTGCGCGTGACCTTCCGGGAAGCGCGTGGGCTGTTTGCCACGTCAGACGTGTTCGGCTTCTTCTTTACCCTCTCCGACGGGCGGCGCGTGGCGGCGGAGGCCGCCCTTGACGGCAACGCCGTGACCGCCCCCGTGCCGGAAGGGGCGGTTGCCTTCGGTTACGGCGACTGCAACTATACGCCAGCCGACGTTTATAACGAAGCGGGGCTGCCCCTCTTCCCTTTCCGTCTCTTACTGAAATGATAAAGGAGAAACACCATGGAAACCGTTTATTTCCGCGATTTTGACAAAAGTGAAAACCACGCCTACGACCTCTACCGCGCCCTGACCGCCTGCCGGAAAAACGGCGCGCGCCGCCTGGTGTTTGAGGGCGGCAAGACCTACGCGCTCGACCCCACCTTCTGTTTTGAGCGGGATATTGCCATCTCGAACCACGGCTTCAACGGTCCGCACCGCATTGCGGCGCTGATTGAAGAGATGGAGGATTTTGAAATTGACTTCGGCGGCGCCACACTGCGCCTGGAGGGAGAGGCAACGCACATTGCCATTCTCCGCTCCCACCGCATTACCCTGAAGAATGCCGTGCTGGAGAACACCTGCAATTATTTCCTTGAAGCCAAGGTGATTGCCCACGGCGACGGGTACATTGACGTGGCGTGTACCCACGGCAAAGAGCAGTTTACCATCCGCAAGGGGGAACTGGTATGCCCTGCCGACAAGTGGGAAACGATTTACCACCTCTGCACCAATGTGGAGTTCAACGGAGAGACCGGGGAACTCGAACACGGCACCGCCGACCACACCCTCGGCACCTATGTTTTTGATTTGCGCTGCGAATGGTTAGACGGGGACGGTATGCGGATTTACAACGTCAAGCGCTATCCCCCGATCGGCAATGTGCTGATTATCAGCGGCACGCGCCGCCTCGGCGCGGGCATTTTCGCCGCCGATTCTTCGGATATCACCTGCAAGAACATTACCGTGCACTCCTGCCTCGGCATGGGCTTGATTGCCGAGATGTGCGAGAACATTCACCTGGATGGCTTTGCCACCCGCCGGGCAAACGGCGCCCTCTCGACCGCCTGCGCCGATGCCACGCATTTTGTGGATTGCAGCGGTTCGGTTGTGGTGGAGAACGGGTATTTTGAAGGGCAACTCGATGACGCGCTGAACATCCACGGTATGTACACCCGCATTGTGGAAAAAGAAGAGAATGCGCTGCTGGTGCGCGAAATGCACATCGAGGCAAAGGGCATCCGCATTTACCGCGCCGGTGAGCGGATTCAGGTGCTTGCGCCCGACACGCTGATTCCCTACACCGAGAAAACGATTACGGAAGTGGAATACATCAACGCCGACATAACGCGCCTCACACTGGCAGAGGGCACCGCGGACATCCGCGTGGGCGACGATGTGGAGAACATTTCCCACAACGTATCGCTGCTTTTCCGCCACAACACCGTGCAGAACAACCGCGCCCGCGGGATGCTGATTGCCTCGCGCGGCAAGACCGTGATTGAGGACTGCGACTTCCACACAAGCGGCGCCGCCATTCTGTTTGAAGCGAACGGCGACTACTGGTTTGAATCGGGCGGTACGAAGGATGTGACCATCCGAAACTGCCGGTTCGACCGCTGCAAATACGGCGGCTGGGGACAGGGCGTGATTCAGTGCGTCGGTCGCCGCGCGGAAGAAGAGGGCAAGTTCTTCCACGAGAAGATTGCCGTGACGGACAACACCTTTGTGATGCTGAACGATACGGCGGTGATTTTCGATAACGTAAAGAACGCCGTGTTCCGCGGCAATACGGTCACCCCCGCCGAGGGCAAGGCGGCAAAGGTGCTGCTGCACCATACGGGGAATGCGGACATCGCGCCCGGAGTGACGGTAGAAACCATCTGAAAAAGCGAGGCGGCAACCGCAGTTGCCGCCTCATTCCATGGTACGGAATGGAACAAAAAACCCCCCGGCACACGGTAACGTGCGCCGGGGGGTTCGCTTATCCTTTTTTCGGGTAAGGTTTCTTTTTCTTCACCGCCGAGAAGCCGAACTTTCCGATCCGTTTGCCGAGGGCAAAATATTCCCCGTGCGCGTAGGCGCAGAGATCGGCGCGTTCGAGGTGCAACTTACCGTCTTCCGAGAGCAGCCGCTCCTCCGCCGTCATGGCGACAATATCCGCAAGGAACATATCGTGCGAGCCTAGGTGCAGCACATCAAACACCCGGCATTCGAGAGAGAGCGGACTTTCGGCAAGCGTGGGGCACGCCACTGCCTCGGACGGGACGGCATGCAGCCCGCAGCGGGCGAACTTATCGACCTTTGCGCCGGTGTACATACCGCAGAAATCCACCGCGCGCACGAGTTCCGCCGTCGGAAGGTTGATGACAAACGCGCGGCTCTCGGAAATCAGGGCGTGAGAAAAGCGCGTGGGGCGCAGGGAGATATAGGTACGCGGCGGCACGGTGGAGACAATGCCCGTCCACGCCACGGTAATCAGATTGGTGCGGTCGCCCGCCGCGCAACTCACCAGGGCGGGCGGCAGGGGGGCAAGCAACGTGCCGCCGCGGAATGTTTTTCTTCCCATGGTTTCTCCTTACCAGTACATATCGTAATTCGGTTCGGTCTCGTCGTAGCGGATTTTTTCCTTTTCTCCCGTCACGATGACCACCTGCTCCGCCGCCGCGGCTATGATGTCCTCAAAGCAACTCCGCTTGACGCGGTCGGTAAACCCCTCAAAAAAGTCGCTATTTGCCTCTGCCTTATACGCGCCTACCTCATTTTCCAGCCGATAAAGGAAGTGCACGCCGTATGCCGAGCGCACCTCGCAGGTCTCTCCCACCGTACGCAGGCGCAGCGCCGCCTCGGTCAGGTCGGGGATATAGTCGGTATAATCGACCTCCGACGAGAAATAGTACCCGCCGGGGTACTCTTTTGCCGATTCGTCTTCGTTATACGTCCCTGCCAGTTTGGAAAACGCCGCATCGTCCACCCCGTCCGCAAGCGCCGCGCGAACCGCGGCGCTCTTTTCTTCCTGGCGGCGGAGCGCCGCACCCGTCTTTTCCCGAAAGAGGTAGGTGCCGCTTGCCGCATCGTAGATTTTATCCCCGTCCTCCGAGAGGATATAATCGACATACGGAATAAAGATCATCCGCACGTGGGTATAGGTTCTCTGATAGGCGGCTTCGTAATCCTTCTCCCCGATTTCATACACCCCGCCCGTGCCGAACAGGTAAGAATAGAGCGCGCTGCTCTTTTGTTCATAGGTCACGGCGGCACGCACGCCGTCATAATCGGTGCCGTAGCGTGCGGCAGCCGCATCAAACGCGGCGCGGCCGCCGAACGATTCGACCAGGCGCTGCATGGCGGCATCCACGGTATCGTGCCCCACGTCTCCGAGGCGCAGCCCATACCCGTCAAAGAGCGCAACCGCCGCGAGCGATTTTTTGATGTTCTCATCCGCAAGGGCGGCGTAGTAGCCGCGGTTCTCTGCCGTTTCCCGGTCATAAAAGCGGGCGCGGTAGCAGGAAAGCCAGTAGCGGTAGGCAGAGGCGCCGAGTTCGGTTTCCCCGTACCGCATCACGGCGGGGGAACGGGAAGCGCAGGCGCAAAGCGGGGAAAGCAGCGCCGCGCAGAGCAGCAGGGCAAGCCATCTTTTTTTCATCGGGGTTCTCCTCCTTTTTGAGGTCGATGGGGGTTCGGGGCATTCAGGATGTTTTTTCGTTTTTGTTCGGGGGAAGGGTCACTTCGTTGCGGCGGTCTTTTGGCCGGGCGCTGCCGTTCCGTTCCCCTCTTCGGTGGTATCCGCATC
>CAKSLR010000060.1 GCA_934467435.1 uncultured Eubacteriales bacterium
ATATTGGGCGTGGCAGTTTCGTTCCTCTCTGGCGTGCTGCTCTATCTGGCGGACAGCCGATATTTTCCCGTATCAGTGCTCATCGCCCTGCTCGGCTCGGCATTTGCCTATTTCGGGGCGCTTTCGCTTTCCCTTGCGCGGCGTGCGGAAGAAAGGACACGGTATCTGGTTGCCCTGGCAGAGAAAAAAGAAAGGATGACGGAAGATGGCAAACACGAATAACCGGAAGCGTCGCGTGGAAAAAGAATTGCGCCGCATTCATCCGCTGATGATTGCGCTGCCCGTTGCTTTTTTGCTGCTTGGGGTATTGCTCGGGTATGTTCTGTGCCCGCGCCTGTTGCGGGTGGAGGACGGCTTTTCTCTGAAAGGGGAGAAGACGCATACTTATGCCGTTACGGAAGTTACCACCGCTTCTTATGCGGAGGAAGGCTATTGCTTTTCTCTTTTCGGGGTGGATCTTTCGGATTATGTGGAGGTTTCCTCCACGCTGCCGCAGGAGGGGGGCGTGTATCGGATCGACCTCAGCGGCGAGGGGGTCTATTCCATTACCTACACCGTTGTGCATCCGTTGTTTTATCGGGATGTACGCCTGGTACGCACGTTTACGGTTGAGGGGGGTGAATGAGAATGGCAAGAAGAAAACCGCGCTTTCATGCCGCCCTCTGCGTGATCCTTTCGGTGATCCTGTTTTTCGTTGGCAGCGGGGTCGGCGTTTACCTCTACTTAGACGGGCACAAACCGCAAAGCGATACGATTGTTGCCTCAGGGGACGTTTCGATTCACTTCTTGGAACTCGGGAATGCTTATACGGGTGATTGTACGTATATTAAAGCCGGAGATGTCGATATTCTGATTGATGCCGGCTCCCGTACCTCCAGCGTTGATACGATTGCCGCCTATCTGAATCGGTATGTGGAGGACGGCGTTCTGGAATATGTCATTGTGACCCATGCGCATCAGGATCATTACGCGGGCTTTGCGACCAATGAGAGTACCGAAAGTTTGCTGGATCAGTACCGTGTCGGCACCTTGATTGATTTTGCCATGACCAACCAGGAAGAAAAGGGAATGTACGCCAATTACCTGCGCGAGCGGAGTGAGGCGGTTGCCCGCGGCACGATGCACTACACCGCGCAGGAATGTATTGACAGTGAAAATACGGTGTTTGACCTCGGCTTCGGTATCACCATGACGATTCTCGACAGTTATTATTACGATCATAAGTCAACAAACGGCGAAAATGATTATTCGGTTTGTATGCTGCTCTCACAGGGGGATCACCACTTCCTCTTCACAGGCGATCTGGAAGAGGATGGGGAAGGGCACCTTGTGGAAATGAACGACCTGCCGCAGGTGGATGTTTACAAGGCGGGGCACCACGGTTCCAAAACCTCCTCATCCACCCGGTTGATGGCGGTGATTCAGCCGGAAATTGTCTGTGTCTGCTGCTGTTGCGGCAGTGCGGAATATACCGAAAAAGATGAGAACCAGTTCCCGACGCAGGCGTTTATCGACCGTGTGGCACCTTACACCAAACGGGTGTATGTGACTACCATTTGCGTGGATTGGGATAAAAAGGCATTTGCATCCATGAACGGCAACATCACCGTTACCTCGTCGGGCGGCACCGTTACCGTGCACGGTTCGGCAAACGATACGCTGCTTCTCGATACCGAATGGTTCCGGCAGCACAGGAAATGCCCCCTGGACTGGGCGGCGTGACAAAAAACAAGGGGAATTTTCCCCTTGTTTTTTGAAAAAGGAAGGATAGCATGAAACCGATTGCACAGATTCATACCGATTTTCCGACCAAGTTCGGGATACCGCGGCAAAGCGGCGTGGTGCCGGATACGGTGGGGCGCGTGGTGTTTCATCCCCCCTACCGCAACCCTGACGCTCTGCGTGGGATTGAGGACTTTTCCCATCTGTGGCTGATTTGGGAATTTTCTGCCGCACGGCAGGCGGGGTGGTCGCCCATGGTGCGCCCGCCCCGCCTCGGCGGCAACCGGCGTATGGGGGTGTTTGCCACCCGTTCGCCTTTCCGTCCGAACCCCATCGGGCTTTCCTGCGTGCGGCTTCTTTCGGTGGAGTGGCATACGCCGCAGGGGGCTGTGCTGTGCGTCGGCGGGGCGGATCTGATGGACGGCACGCCGATTTTTGACATCAAGCCCTACCTCCCGTATGCGGATGCTTATCCCGAGGCCCGCGGTGGATTTGCCGGTGCGCTGACGGGGGATCGGCTGACGGTGGAATTTCCGCCTGCTCTGCTTGCCCTCCTGCCTCCCGCATTGCGGGGGAGCGCTGTGGCGCTCTTGCGCGGTGACCCGCGCCCCTCCTATCAGGATGACCCCGCGCGGGTTTACGGAATGCCGTATGGCGGGTTCGATATCCGCTTTCGCGTTTCGGGCAACGTGCTGACGGTGATCGCCGTGGAACCGTATCAAACGTAAAGGAAACGGCGCTGCCCGAAGGCAGCGCCGTTTCCTTTATTCTTTGTCTTCATCATCACGCGAAAAACAATCGGCAAGGGCGTAAAAGAGCGGAATGGAAAGGAAAAGCAACCAGCCGGGATGCCACAGCCCCCACACAAACCCAAGCACCAGATACGCAGCGATGACCAGCACGGGAAAGCAGAAATATGAGAGATGGCGGTGTTTGCGCGCGGAAAGCATGCTCTCCCACAGCGGAATGAGGAGAAAGAGCAGCCAGGTCGGATGCCAAATGTTACTGAGTACGCCGATGGCAATATAAGTGATAATGACGATCAGCGGCAGCGGAAACTTTTCCAAAATTCCTTTTTTCTTGTTGCCAGCCATGATGAATATCCTTTCTTTAAGCGTGAATTCTTTTTCCTTGCGTGCTGAACTGTACGGTAATGCCGATAAAAGCAAGAATCAAACCCAGCACCATCTCCAGATTGGTATTGGCGGTTTGCCCTAGCGCCACCATCAGGGCGATGGCGGCAATCATACCGCCGGCAGCGCCGGTGGTAATCATCAGGATCGGGCGGGTAAGAACCAGTGAAAGAATGCCGACGAGCAGCGAAACCAGAATGCGGGCAATCCAGTACTTGGCATCTCCTTCTGCGGGAATGATACGGTCAATCAGCGGATTGAGAATTTCCAGTCCGTTCAGAAAGAAGAAGGTACCTGCGGTAGCAGAGAAAAAGATGCCGAAACGTAATAACTTGCGGGAACAGAAGGCAAGCAGTATGCCGCAGATCAGGTAAATCAGATAGGGAACATAAGAGGGAATTGCGGCGGCATTGACAATAATGCCTGCCTCCACAATCTTGGCATACAGATACTCCGAAAGCGACCACCCGATTAAAAATCCGCCAACCCAAACGGCAAGGCGAATCAAACGACAGCCGAACAGAGAAAGCACAAGGGCAACGCCGCAGACGGCAAACAGAACGGCGGCGTTGTAGCGGGAGAGAAAGACATTTGCTTCATCCACACTGTCAATGGCGAACACCGTGCCCGCAAACGCGGAAAGTTCAGGGTTGCTTTTCTCAAAATCCTTGGCAATATCGCCGGCCGATGGAAGCCCTCCGACCGCATCACCGAGCACTTTTCCCGTTGTGCCCTCCGCCGCGGATGCGGGAAGAATCATCAGGGAGAGGGTAAGCAGACAAAGTAGGAATAAGATACATCGCAACCAAAAAGAACGATGATTTGCTTTCATAAACACCTCTTGTATTTCCGTTCAGGAAAGAGGGGAGCGGACTAAAACAACCGCGCACCCGTAAAGACAAACTCCGATACACAATTAGTATAACATGGTTTGGTGGTCTTGTCAAGAGGAGGAGAAAAAAGAAAAAGCGGGAAGGTCACGAAACCTGCTTTTTGCTGCAATACAGGCTGCCGCTTTTGGTGGCAGTGGCAAGAAAAACCGAAGAAAGCGACGCATTTTCCCGCTCCAGTTGTGCCGAGAGCCATTTTTCATCAAACCCTAACGCCTGCAGGTTGGCGTGCATACATTTTCCGTCCACAATCACCGGCACGGGTACTTCCGCTTTCGGCGGGGAAAGTTCCATGTCTTTCGGCGTCAGATTCTGGTGATCGGCGCGCGGCAGAATGCTGATCTTTCCGTTCGGTTCGAGAAACACCGTATCCAGGCGCGAAAGATCAAATTCTCCGGCGTTGCGGCACTGCATAAGAAATTCCTGAATATCCAGTTTGGCACGGCGGAAGTTGGCGGGAATCAGTTTTCCGTCCTTCATCAGTACTGCCGATTCCCCTGTCATATAGCGGCGGAAGAGGATGCTGCGCAGGTCGGCAAGTGACATGATATAGGTAAAAAGCGCATAAACCGCCATGGCGATCAGGTATCTTGCTGCGTCGTCCGGGCTCTTTGCGGCGGCGAGCTCCGCGGCAATGGAGCCGATGGTGATACTGTTGATATAATCAAAGACCGTCAGTTCCGCAATCTGGCGGTAACCGAGCAGGCGTGCGGTGAAAAACAGGGCAACCGCCGAAAAAAGCGCCGCCCCAAGAACAAACAGATATTCCATATCTGCCCCCTATGCTTTTTCCCTTATTTTTCACACGGCAGGCAAAAATATACCGAAAAAAGAGGAAAGGGGGCTTGACAGGGGAAGAAAAAACTGATATAATGCAGGCAAAGCTGAGAAGAAAACAAGTAGCCAAAGCCGTGTGCCGACAGAGAGTACCCGGTTGCTGAGAGGGGCAGGATGACCGCTTTGTGCGAATACATTTCGGAGTTGCGCTGCCGAGCCGTCCGCGCGGGGTAGGTTGCGTCGGTGGTGCCCGTTATCGCACGGCGGTTTTTTACCGCATGAGGTCGTTTCCCGCAAGGGGGCGGCGAAAAAAGGTGGTAACACGGTCAGGTCCGTCCTTTTATGGGGGCGGTTTTTATTTTATGTGAAGGAGTTGGGATAGTATGACGTGTTATGAAGAGTTGGTGGCGCGGGGGCTGATTGCGCAGGTTACGGATGAGAAGGAGATTCGGGAATTGGTGGATGCCGGACGCGCGGTATTCTATATCGGTTTTGACCCGACGGCAGACAGCCTGCATGTCGGTCACTTCATGGCGCTGTGCCTGATGCGGCGACTGCAGATGGCGGGAAACCGCCCGATAGCCCTGATCGGTGGCGGTACCGGCTATGTGGGGGATCCTTCCGGCAGAACCGATATGCGCAGTATGATGACGCCCGAGGTCATTCAGCATAACTGCGACTGTTTCAAACGGCAGATGGAGCGCTTTATTGAGTTCGGGGAAGGAAAAGCCATGATGCTCAATAATGCCGATTGGTTGCTGCCGCTCAACTATATCGAACTGCTGCGGGAAGTCGGCGGCTGCTTCTCGGTCAATCGGATGCTGACGGCGGAATGCTACAAGCAGCGCATGGAGCGGGGCTTGTCTTTTCTTGAATTCAACTATATGATCATGCAGTCCTACGATTTTTATTATATGTTTCAGAAATACGGCTGCAACATGCAGTTCGGCGGCGATGACCAGTGGTCGAATATGCTGGGCGGAACGGAATTGATCCGTCGCAAACTGGGCAAGGATGCCTATGCCATGACCATCAATCTGCTTCTCAATTCCGAGGGCAAGAAGATGGGGAAAACGGCAAAAGGCGCGGTATGGCTTGACCCGCAGAAGACCTCCCCGTTTGAATTTTACCAGTATTGGCGGAATGTGGCGGACGGTGATGTGATGAAATGCCTGCGGATGCTGACGTTCCTGCCGCTGGAGGAGATTAACGGCATGGAGTCGTGGCTCGGCACTTCCCGCGTCAATGAGGCAAAGGAAATTCTCGCCTTCGAATTGACCAAAATGGTGCACGGGGAAGCCGAGGCGCGCGCCGCGCAGGATGCTGCACGGTCACTCTTCTCCACCGGTGCCGCGACGGATATGCCGACCGTGACCATCACTGAGGCGGATCTGACCGATGGCGGGGCGGAAGTGCTTTCGCTGCTGGTTCTTGCGGGGCTGGTTCCCTCCCGTTCCGAAGGACGCCGCGCGCTGGAGCAGGGCGGTGTTACCGTGGATGGGGAGAAAGTAACCGACCTGCGTGCCCGTTGTGAAGCGGACGCGCTGCGCACCGGCATTGTGCTGCGGCGCGGCAAAAAGAGTTACAAAAGGGTCGTGCTGGCGTAAGCCGGGCGGCAGGCGGCACCTCCGCCTGCCGCTTTTTGCGGTGCCGGAGGCCCAGTGCCGCCAAACCGACCGGGGCGATGTATAGAATGGCAAAAATTCCGGCACGCTAGTATATACGGCGTTTGCGTGCCGGCAGGGGGGAAAATACGGATGAAACCACTGCAAGCATACTTAGACCGCGTGATGGCAGACGAGCAGATTTCGGCATATGCCGTGCTGCCCTATACGGCGTGCCGCGAGGTACGCCCGTATCTTCGCGAGCGGCTTTCGCCGTTTGTTCCGCAAAGTGCGGTCATCTTCCTGGTGCCGTATTATGCCGGGGAGACCGAAAATCTCTCCCGCTACGCGGCTGCCGAGGATTATCACCTGTATATGCGGGAATTGTTTGCCCGCCTGACGGTTGCACCGTCGGAGAGCGGCTATCGGTTTTACGGCTTTTCCGATCATTCGCCGATCGATGAGCGCCATGCCGCCTGCGCGGCGGGGCTGGGAATGCGCGGAGATAACGGGCTGCTGATTCACCCGGATCTTGGTTCTTTCGTTTTTATCGGGGAACTGTTGACCGATGCGCCGCCGGATCTTTTTGAAATCCAGGAGCCCGCCCCGCCCGCGCCCTGCCTGCATTGCGGCGCGTGCCGCGCCGCTTGCCCCAGTGGCATCCTGCGCGGGGAAGGAACGCTTTGCCTTTCCGCCGTCACACAGCAAAAAGGAGAACTGAATGAGGAAGAGAAACAACTTTTGCTGGCAGGCGGCACCGTTTGGGGGTGTGACATCTGCCAAATCGTATGCCCCTATAATCAACGCATGATCGCGCGTGGGTACCGAACGCCCATTCCGTTCTTCCGGGAGAACCGTATCACCCGTCTCCGTGCGGAAACGCTTGCCGCGATGGATGATGAAACCTTCCGCCGCCGCGCCTTTTCCTTCCGCGGCAGACAACCGCTTGAGCGAAATCTGGAATTGCTGCCCTGAAAGAATACCTTTTTCCGCTTTTACATATTCGGTCGGCGGAAGGGGGCGGTTCTATGCCGGAGAAACAAAACGGGGATACTTTCGCTGCGAAAGCGGCGGCAAATGCCCGTTTTTTTCATGCCGCCGAGCGGGCAGAACTGCACGGGCGGCGGAATTACGCCGCCTATTTGCGAAAAACCTTCCGCGGCAGTACCCCCTACCAATGGTATCGGCGGGCGTTGAGCGTCTTTTCTCCGACCTTTTTTCTCTTTCGCCTGTTTCGCATTCTGCTTCGCGTTATACGTTTTGTGGAAACCAGCGCGTATCTTCTGCTGGCGCTGACGGTCTGTGTCCTGCTTTTGCCGGCGGCGCTTCTTTCCTTTCTTTCGTTTGCTTACGCCGCCGCCGGGGAACGGCGCCGTGCCAACCGCGTCCTGCGCGCGTGTTTTGTAGAAAAGACCGTCCTTCTTTTCGGCGCGGCGGAGGGAGATGTTGCCCGTTATGCGGCATTTGCACCGGGGGCGACCGTCGTTTTGATCTCCGATGTGCGTTTCCCTGCAGAACCGCGTAAGGCAACGCTTGCGTTTTATCGGGCGCCGGGTGGCGTGCTGGTTGTGCGGGAAGCATATTATTTTTATCTGCGTCGGACGCTTTTACCCCTTTCGCGGCGTGCCATTGAAATTTTTTGAAAAAAATATGGATTTGCTCTTTACTTTTTTCCCTTCGTGTGCTATAATAACAAGCGGTTTGCGATAGGGCAAATCACTTATCTCTGCCCGTAGCCCAGCTGGATAGAGCGCAAGACTCCGACTCTTGAGGCCGCAGGTTCGAATCCTGTCGGGCAGGCCAAAAAAAGACACACGCAAAAGGAGCGTACAAAACTCCGCTGCGTGTGTCTTTTTCTATGTAAAACAGGGAGTTCCTGTGTCCAGACTATGCAGTCGGATACGCTGTCTCGGATAGACCTTTTGGACCATTTAAAAAATATGAGAATAATCCTATTTTACACAAGTTCGGTGATGTTGTCGGAACGGGTCACCATAGTTTTGCACCTACCGGCAATGAAAGCAGATACCTATGGATTTATCATTGCCACAGCAATATTCCCGGAAGTTTTAAGCCAAGACAGATTTGCTTGGCGGAGGCGTAATTTGTTGCGGACCCGGAGGGCGGGGCGGATATTTTGGTGATCCATCAATGAAACAGGTATCATGAACCCGGCAGGATATTCTCGCGCAGGTGCAGACGACCCCGGAC
>CAKSLR010000061.1 GCA_934467435.1 uncultured Eubacteriales bacterium
GCCATGATGGATCCGCACACCGGCGCAACGCTCTCGCCCGATGAAATCGTCGCGATGTGCGATGAACAGCTTGCGGCACACGAGGCAGCAGGTTACCCCTGTCTCTGATTCCGAACCGAACCGCAAAAAGCGGCGCCCTGCGGGGCGCCGCTTTTTGCGTTAGAGTCACCGTTTCTCCTCTGCGTCAGACAGAAAGCGAGGTTGCCGGCGGCACGTGGTGTCGCGCGGCATCGTAGAGGGCAAGGTTCTCTTCTTCCGACGCAAGATCCCCGGCGTACGGATAGGTCCGGTGCAGGTCGGAAAGGGTACGGCGGTACTTTTCCGCCGCTGCGGCATCGCCCGCCTCGCAACAAAGCAGGTAACGGGTACGCAGCACCGAGGGAAAGCGCGGCATAGCGCGCAGAATTTTATCATCTGCCGCCGTCAGCGTCACAGGGGCAAGCCCATCGACCATGCGTGTGCAGAAAAGTGCATCCATCCGCAGCAGCGACCGCAACACGCCGGGAAGCGGCACGGCGTCCGACAGCAGCGGCTGCATGGCATCATACGCCTCGGCAAACTTGCCTTCGTCCATTTTCCGGTTGCAGAACAGAACCGCCGCGTTGGCACCGAGTGATGTCTCCGGCGCTGCCACGGGGGCAAACCATTCTTCCGGCATCTCGCGCAACCGCAACCCCTCGTTTTGTGCGGCGTTGACACGCAAAAGAAGGGTCCATGCCTTTCGTGCTGCGGCATCCCGCGCAAGGGAAAGGGCGTTTTTCCCGTCATTGTCAATCATGCCGCCGAGCGGAATTCCGTTTTGCAGCGCCGCCAGCGCGTGCAGGGCAAAGAAAAAGCGCGCGCTCTCAAAAAGAAACGTCCCCTCTGCGGAAAGCAATACCCCGACAAGGGACAGCAGCGCGCAGATCGCATTTGCCAGCACACCGCCGAGATTGTAGAGCGTAACGGGGACCCGCTCTCCGTCGGGCGGTGCCAAAAGGCACTGCCCTGCCGTTCCGGCAATGCTGTAACGGCAAAAGGAGAGTTTCCCGTCCTTTTTTCGCAGCATCAGCGAAAACACGCGGAACGAAACGAACCGATACCCCGAAAGCAGCCCGAACACAAGGTGCCCGCCCTCATGCAGCCAAATCGAAACAAAATAGAAAAGCAGGCAGAGCAGCACAAAAACGGGAAGGCGCACATACCAATCCCAAAAGAGATCCGGGAACAGATCGGTCATGCGGACGGTATAAATGCCGCACGCCACCCCTGTCAGGCAGGAAAGCAGCAACAAAAGCAAATCGCCCCCGCGCATTTTTTCACACAGCAGTTTCATTTGGTTTTTCCTTTCTTTTTTCCGCCGGGAAGGTCGCAGCCATCCGCCCCGTCGCAATCACAGTCGCAGCCGTCCCCGCCGGCGGCAAGCAAAATGGCAATCATCGCCCCCCCGGCAACCAGCAGCGCGGCGGAAAAGGAGAAGAAGGCGGCAAGGTGGTGGGGGCTTTTTTCCTCTTCCCCCGCCGCCGCAAAGCACGCAATTGCGAAGAAGGAAGAAAAGAACAAATCAAACGCACCGAGTGCAAAGCGGACGTCGGCAAGTTCCCGCCGGCACCAGAACACAATCAGAACCGTAAGGGCAGCAAGGTAAAAGAGCACCGTGACCAGCGCAATCGGCGCAGCCGAAAGCAGCGAAGGGCGCGCAGAGAGCGCCAGAAACAAAAGCACAAAAAGAAAAAGCATACCGGCACCGCACAGAACAAAAAGAGACGGAAGCGGCAGCGCCAGCGTGGCAAAATACGAAGAAGCCGCAAACCCCGCCGCTGCGGCGTTCAGAAAACAGGCAAGGACGTAGTGCCAGGTGCCAACGCGCAGAAAATAAAAGGAAAGCGCCAGAAGTAAGCAAATGCCGCAAGGCAAAAAACCCCACCAAGGCGCAAAAAAGCGCGCCCCTGCATCAAGCGCCAGCGAAAAAAACACCACCGCCCCCGCATAAAGCGGCAGCACCGCGCGTACACGCACCCCCGCGGTGGATTCCGTTTCGTTCATCCGAATGCCTCCCGTTTTTTGTTCTTCTTTTTTCATTATACAACAGGTTCCGCCGTTTTGCAAGCGTTTCTCCGCTCCGGCAGCCAAAACGGACTTGACACCGCGCGGCATTCATGCTATAATGACACTGTGTGTCAAAGAAAAAAGGAGGTGTCATTTTATGGCAAGGAAAAGCGATTATTTCGGCCTCGGGTACCTGGTCAGCGTCATTCTGGCGATTATCCCGATCACTTCCGTCATTTGCGGTATTGCAACCCGGTTCCTCGAAGGAAGCACGGTGGCAGGGGTTGTCCGCCTGATTATCACGCTGACCGGTGTCGGCGCAGGGGTTCTTTGGGTTGTGGACCTCATTTGCATGATCCTCTCCAAACACATCCTTCGCCTGCTGTAAGAAAAAACGCCTCTCCGGAAACGGTGGGGCTTTTTCTTTTTTCAAACCGCTTGACATCCGCCGCACGATGTGATAAACTGAGCATAACCTGTTTTTACCGAAAAAGGAAGCATAGGACGATGAAACATGAAGTGATTTCTCTCCGCCCCGATGATGCGGCGGTTACCCTGACCACCTATCTTGCCGATGAGCGGCGTACCCTGCGGGATGCCCTGCTCGTCATCCCCGGGGGCGGATATGCCTGCGTTTGTTCCGACCGGGAGGGGGAGCCGATTGCGCTTGCCTTCCTTGCCCGCGGCTACAATACCTTTGTGCTCCATTATTCGGTCGGGAAAAAGGCGCGTTTCCCCCGCCCGCTGGAAGATGCTTCTCTTGCCATGCAATATATCCGGGAGCATGCGGAGGAGTTTGGCATCGACCCGCGCCACGTTTTTGCCGTTGGTTTCTCGGCGGGCGGGCATCTTTGCGCTTCCCTTGGCAGCCTGTGGAATCTGCCTGAACTGAAAGCCGCCCTGCCCGACCTGCCGGAGGGCATCAACCGCCCAAGCGGCACCATTCTCTGCTACGCGGTGCTTTCTGCCATGACGCCGACGCACCGCGGGTCGTTTTACAACATTCTCGGCAACACCGCCCCGGATGAAGAAGAACTGTCCCGCTATTCGATTGATTGCCATGTGGGCGCCCATACTTCCCCTGCCTTTTTCGTCCATACTGCCGACGACCCCACCGTTCCGGTGCAGAACGCACTGGTTACCATGCAAGCCATGGCAGACCACCGCGTTTCCTTTGACGCAAGAATCTACCCCCACGGTCCGCACGGCATTGCCCTGGCGGACGTGCAGACCGCTCTCGGCAACCCGGACTTCATCATCCCCGAAGCCATGCGTTGGGTGGATGATGCCGCCGCCTGGATGGCAGACATCGCCGCCCGGCAAAACTGAAAAAGGTGCGCCCGCACGGGCGCACCTTTCTTTTTTTGTCGCATACACTGCTTTTGGATGCCCTAAACCAAGCACCCGAAAGGAGACCTATCAAAGAATGAATCCATATGATCGCGCCCGCATGGCAGGCGCGGGGAACCCCCGCAGCCGCACCCTGCAGCGGGAACACTATGCACGGATGACCCCCGCCATGAGCGGCGGAGAAACGACCTGCCCCGATTGCCGTTCCGACACTCCCGGCACCACCCACCTCCCCCTTGCCTTTGCCTATGTACCGAGCCAGACCTTTGAAAACCTTTATTCACCGGAGGACGGCTGGCGGCGGGGAACGCTGTTTGCCGCGCTGGATAAACCGTATGAGGGAGGATGCTGCCAATGAAATGGGACGCACAGGCGGAAAAACTGAGCGATGCCGTGGCGGCACTGCGCTTTGCCCTGATTGACCTTGCGCTGTTTCTTGATACCCACCCGGACGATGCGGACGCGCTGCGCCTGTTTTCGGAATACAACCGGCAGCTTGCGGGGCTTGAAGAGCAGTATAACGCCCGGATCGGTCCCCTGACCATACGGGACGTGGGAAACAGCGATACATGGACCTGGGGAGAAACGCCCCTGCCGTTTGAAGGAGGAAACTGATATGTGGGAATACCAAAAGCAACTGGAATACCCGATTCACATCCGCCGCCCCGATGCCCGCGCGGCGAAGATCATTCTCTCCCAATACGGTGGACCGAACGGGGAACTGGGCGCCTCGCTGCGCTATCTTTCCCAAAAATTTGCCATGCCCGACCGCCGCGTGGCAGGGCTTCTCAACGACATCGGAACGGAAGAACTCGCCCACCTCGAAATGATCGGTACCATCGTGCGGCAACTGACCCGCAACCTCACCCCCGAACAGATCAAGGAAGGCGGGTTTGACGCTTATTTTGCCGACCACACGATCGGCATTTATCCCTGCAATGCGGCGGGCGTACCGTTTAATGCGGGCGAGCTGCAATCGCTCGGCGATCCGGTTGCCGACCTCTCGGAAGATATGGCTGCCGAACAGAAAGCCCGGGTCACTTATGACAACATTCTGAAACTGGTGGATGACCCCGATGTGTGCGACCCCATCCGTTTCCTGCGGGAGCGGGAGATCGTACACTTCCAGCGGTTCGGTGAGGCATTGGGGCTTGTCCGCGAAAAACTGGACGAAAAGAATTTTTACGCCTTCAACCCGGCGTTTCCCACGCGCTGACCGCACGTTCTTCAAAGAAAGATTGCCGCCACCCCCGGCAGGGGGTGGCGGCAATCTGTTTCAGGGAAGCGGGCGCAGCGCCGGCAGGCGCTCTGACACCCGCAAATGATGGCGGGCACAAAACGCCTCGGCATCCCGCAATTCGGATGCCAGCGCAACCCGCCAGGAGTTGTGGGCATCACAGCCGAGAATCACATCGTTACCGCACGCGGCGGCAATCTCCCAAAAGAGCGGAGTCGGGTAATGGCGCCCCTCCCGCAGACCGAGCAGATTGACCTCAAGCGGCATGGAAAGTTCCTTTGCCGCACGGCAAAGTCGCTCCATCTCCCGGCGGTAAACGGCATCCTCACCGATAAAATGGACCACATCCGGGTGTGCCACGTAGGTGAAAGCGCCACTTCGCATTCCCTCGGTCACCTGGTCGACATAGGCGCGCAGCACCTTCTCCGACTCGGTCGCCGTGCCCGGCGCGAAACTGTCGTATTCATTGCCGAGATAGTGCTGCCCGAGGATCAGGTAGTCAATGGGGTACGGGCGCAGAAGGGCAAGAAAATCCGAAAACACGGCGGGATAGTATTCCGCCTCAAACCCAATGAGAATCTCTATCTGCCCGCGGTATTTTTCCCGCAGGGCAAGCAGCGTTTCCACATAATCGGGCAGGTACGACACCCGCATACGGAAGTCGGACTCATACCCGCCGGCAAAAGGCATGGGGGCGTGGTCGGAAAAGCCGAGCACCTTCAGCCCTGCCTCCAGGGCGGTGCGCACATACTGTTCCTCGGTGCCGGTGGCGTGATAGCAGCGAAAGGTGTGGGTATGATAATTGGCTTGCATGCTTCCCTCCTCTGCCGCTCAGCAGCCCATATCCGCAAGGAAACGGATGACGCCGGCGGACCAGCCGTGGCAGAGCGAGTGCCGGAACCCGACATAGCAGAAAGCGCCGAAATCCCCGTGCAGATCGCGCTCCCCTTCCGCAGGGAACTCATCGATTCTGCCGGAGCCCTCCAGCCATCCCATCGAAAAATCCTCAAAGAACGTTGTTGCCCCGCGGGAAAGCATGGCACCGTAATAGGTCTTCATCAACGAAAGCGCCGCCTCTTTTCCGAAGTAACGGGCATACGCCGTCAGGATATAATAACTCATAAAGGTGGACATCCCCTCTGCCCCCGTACGGCGGAGCAGTTCCACATCCTCCCGCGGGAGTTCGCCGTTTGCCATGTATTTCAGCGCCGCTACCTGCATGGAATGGGTCACCGTAATGGGCTGCTGCGAAAGGCGCGAGATCAGTTCCACCGCGCTGCCGGCGGGGTACGCCATCTTGGCAAAGAGCGCTGCGGCACGTTTTGCCATGAAGAGCAGGAGGGCGCGCACACCCGCCATCTCATCCGGCTGCCCGTGGGTCGGCCAGTCCACCAGAACAAACTGCCCGTCAAAGTGCAGCGAGCCGTCTGCTCCCACGACACCGAGGTATTGCCGCACAATCCCCTCGGCATACGAAAGCAGCGGCGCCACAAAGTCCGCGCACCCGGTCATGTTGTAATAATCGGCAAGCACAATCACCCACCAGGCGGAATAGGTGGCAACACAGTTGATCCACTCTCCCTGCGGTGTGGTATCCCGCAAAAAGAGAAGCGATCTCTCCATGGCAGGCAGTCTGCCGTAGAGTGTGCACAACGCCAGCATTTCGGGGTGCATGTCCCCCACCCACACCAGGCGGTCGCGTTTCACGCCGTCCCACACATATTCCCCCGCCGCGCACAGATCCACCGTGCGGCGGGCAGTGTCGTAGATATTACGGATCAGGGGATCCTGCCCCTCATAGGTATAGCGCACCGGCAGATCGAGAATCTCCCCCACCGCCAGCACACTTTTGATGTAAATATCCATGCCGTCCTCAAGGAAATCGAGCCGCACGAAACGGAAACCGGAATTGCCCCAGCACTCATCCGAATTGCCGCCCACAAGGATGCGGAAATCCCGCAGAGCGTGGTCGTTGCCCGCGCCGCGCTCCCCGAGTTCCGCGCAGCACTCGCTCACCGATTCCCCGAACCGTACACGCACCGGCGCCCACGCCCGCTGCCCGTCTTTGGTCACATAATGGCAGAGGATGCGCAGCGTTGCCCGCATTTCTTTGCCGAAATCCAGCACCACAGACGCCTGCCCGAGAATGTGGACGCAATACGGCGGCGGGGCGGCGATTCCCACCTGGAGTGACTGCGGCACAAACCATTTCTCGGGCTGTTCGATGCCCCCCTCCGCCAGCATGACGCGAACGGGGTATTGATATTCTTTTTTTATCATGATAACATCCTTTCGGAATTCACAGTATTCTCATTTATTGTAGCAGAGCCGCCTGCGTCTGTCAAGCGAAAACAAAAAAATAACGGGCAAGGATCTGCCCGGAATTTGGCACTTGCCAAAGCGGTTTTTTTGTGTTATACTGATGGCGTACCGAGAAAAGGAGGTACAAAACATGGGAAAAATACGCTTGAACGAAGATGCGGAAATGGTGAAAGCCGTAAAAGAAGGACTGCGCCGCACGGGCGGTTATTGCCCCTGCCGGTTAGAGAGAACGCCGGACACCAAATGCATGTGCCGGGAGTTCCGCGAGCAGATTGCCGACCCGGAATTTGAGGGCTATTGCCACTGTATGCTGTACTATAAGGAAAAAGGTTGATTTTTCCGTCTGCAAAAGGGGTGTGCCGTACGGCACACCCCTTTTGCGCGTGGGAATCAGAGCATCAGGTCGCAGACCATATTGGAAAGTTCGGTCGGATTCTCTACGCTCATGCCGCCGATCAGACGTGCCTCGGCATAAAGAATCTTGGTGTAACTTGCCAGTTTCTCTTTGTCGGTGCCGTAGAGTTCCTTCAGGCGGGCAGCCAGCGGGTGCGAGCGGTTGATTTCCAGCACCGCCTCTGCCTTGACATTCCCTTCGCTGTTCGGCATGGCGTTCAGCACCTTCTCCATTCCGAGGGAGATGCCGCCCTCGCTCGAAAGGCAGACGGGGTGATTTTTCAGCGTGCCCGAGAAGCGAACCGCGCCCACCTTGCCGCCAAGCGTTTCCTTCATAAAGTTCAGGAGGTCGGCAGCGCTCTCGTTTTCGGTCTTGAGCGTCTCTTTTTCCTCATCGCTTGCCACGTCCAGTGCCTCGTCCGCCACGTTGACGAACTTGTGCCCCTCATATTCGGCAAGCGTGCGGAGGGCAAATTCATCCACATCATCGGAGAGATAGAGGACTTCATACCCGCGATCCACAACCGCCTCCGCCTGCGGCAGCATGGCGGCGGCATCGACCGTTTCGCCGCAGGCATAGTAAATCGACTTCTGCTCCGCCTTCATGCGGGCGGCGTATTCCTTCAGCGAAACCAGTTTCTTTTCGGCGGAGGAGACAAAGAGAAGCAGATCGACCAGCGTATCCTTGTGCATACCGAAATCCGAATACACGCCGAATTTCAGTTGCAGACCGAAAGCGCGGAAGAACTTCTCATAGGTCTCGCGGTCGCTTTCCATCATTTTGGAAAGTTCCGATTTGATCTTCTTTTCCACCGTGCGGGCAATGAGCTTCAGTTGATGGTCGTGCTGCAGCATCTCCCGCGAGATATTCAGCGAAAGATCGGCGCTGTCCACCAG
>CAKSLR010000062.1 GCA_934467435.1 uncultured Eubacteriales bacterium
GAGCAGATCAGTTGACTTCCGTCCTTACCGAAATGAAGAATGACGGAACGATTCGAAGAATTCTTGAGAGATATGAGCTGGATGTTGATTTTGCGCTGCGGGGTAACACATAATGAAAAAGAAAGGCAAAGCAACTCACTGGAATAAGCGCGAATTTTGGCTTGGTGTTCTTTTCGCACTCATCAGTATTCTGATGATGTTTGGCACATTGATCTTCGGCATAGGATACAGCCGCAGGGAAGCACAGAAAACGATGGACAGAAACATCGCCGACCTGAAAAGGCAATGTCAAAATTATAACGATTTTCTTGCATCGGACGAGGCAAAGAGCTTGGTTCGACTGACCGAGCAGGCAGAGAATGTCAGCGAAACGCTTGTACTGCTTGACGAAAACCAAAGACAGGACTATATCAACAGTATTTTGGAAAGCCAGCGCTTGGCTTGCATTCTGGTCCTTGACGAAACCCTGAAGCCGGATGACAGTCTGAAACCGACCGGCAGGCACATGACGGCGGTGACCGGTTATGAGGAGTGGGCAACGGAAGTACAAAATCCCGCCGTCAGATCCATCCTGAACCAGCCGAAAAAGATCTATTCCGCGAGAATACAGCATAAAGGCAATACATATGACATTGCCGCTGTGGCAAGAACGGATGCTGCCGGCATTGTATTCTGCGCCGTACGGCAGAACGAAGAGAAGCTGGAGCATTTCTACGAACCCGTCAGAAATCTTTTGGCGAGAAACGAGACCAGATTGAAGGGAAGTCTTTATATCGCCGATGGGGAAAGAATCCTTGCTTCCAACAAAGACAGAGTGGAGTGCAGAACAACCGCGGAAGTGGCAGAACTGCAGGCTCTTGCAAGGATCCAGGCGGGTAACGTGCTGACTCGGTTTACAAACAAGGGCGAAATCTATTATGGAGGAACTGCAAAGTTCCGAAATTATGATATTTTCGTATTCTACCCGGCGAAGGAGGTGTATGTGCTCTGTCGCACAATCATGTTGGTTGTGACTTGCCTTTACGCGCTGATCATCATGGTGATCGGAGGGTTCTATTCCAAGCAAAAGGCACATCACAATGATGAAATCAGCCGGCAGTATGAAATTATAGATGCAATCAGCCATGTTTACAGTCTTACCGCTTTGATCCATCTCAAAACAAAACACTATGAGCTTTTGAAATGCCCTCCGGCTTTAGATCATGTCGCCAAAAACGGACCGCTTGATGCGCAGTTCTGCAAAAAAATTATAGGATATGTCGATGAGAGCTTTCGCGCGGACTATTGTTCTTTTTTGGATACGGAAACGCTGCCTGAGCGGCTTGCGGGGGCGGAATATGTGGAATATGAGTACCGGGACAGAGCCGGAGAGTGGCTGAACGATAAACTGATCGCATACGGAAAGGACAAAGACGGAAGAGTGGATTCCGTTGTTTTCGTACGAAAGAGCATTAACGTGCAAAAGAAAACGGAGCTGGAATATCAGGCAAAGTTGGAAACGGCGATACGAAACGAGAAAAAAGCAAATCAGAGTAAAACGGACTTTCTACACAGAATGAGTCATGATATCCGCACGCCGATTAATGTCATCCTCGGAATGCTTGAGATAGAAAGCCGAAACCCGACGGATACCGAGCTTTTGACAAGCTGCCGTATCAAGGTAAAGATGGCGGCGGACTATTTGCTGGAACTGGTCAATGACATTCTGACGCTCAGCAAGGCGGATAGGAAGAACGGTGAGGGTAGGACAGCAGAGGTGTTCCGTCTGTCAGAGGAGGTTCGGAAGCTGTATCTGATAGCCGTCGAGCAGGCAAAAGCCTATGGTGTGACGCTGGAACCGCCCCGGTTTTCCGGTGAGGATAAGCCGTTGATCGGCGAACCGCTGTATCTGCGCCAGATCATGATCAATATTATTACCAATGCCATCAGATACAGCAAAAAGGGTGGAACCGTGCGTTTCTTGGTCTCCCAGAATCCGGTGCGGAACCGCGACGGCTATGCCGAGGTTCATTTCGTCTGTGAAGATAACGGCATCGGAATGAGCAAGGAGTTTCAGAAAAGCATGTTTGAACCGTTTGCACAGGAGAATGCGGGCAGCGTCAGTCGCTTTGGTGGCGTGGGGCTTGGACTTTCCATTGTGCAAAAGCTGGTAAACAGCCGGAACGGAACCATAGAGGTGGATAGTGAACAGGGGCGCGGAACACGATTTGAAATCAAAATCCCTTATCCGTATGCCGATGCTCCGGATGTGGCAGAACCGCAGGCAGACAATCCCGCTTCTCTTGCAGGTCTTACCTTGCTGATAGTCGAGGACAATGAGTTGAATATGGAGATTGCCGAGTTTATGGTGACAGACGCGGGAGGAAAGATCATCAAGGCGTTTGACGGCAGACAGGCTGTAGAAAAATTTGCCGCCTCGGCGGTTGGTGAAATCGATGTGATTCTCACGGATGTGATGATGCCGGAGATGGACGGGCTTGAAGAAACGCGTCGGATCCGTGCGCTCGACAGACCGGATGCCGGAACCGTGCCTGTCTTTGCTATGACGGCAAATCTGTTTGAAGAAGACATCCGCGAATATACCGATGCCGGTATGACAGGCGTCCTGCCGAAACCGCTGAACATCGGTCAGCTGATTGAGACAGTGGCAAAACAAATAACGAAGGGCGAAAAAAACGATGGGTGATTTGAGAGATCTATATGATATTGCCGGTTCGGATGCGGAAAAAGTACTTGCACGGTTCGGCGGTAACGAGGAAATGCTGAAGCATTTTCTCCGCCTTTTCACACAGGACAGCAGTTTTCCCGGTTTGAAGGCGGCGCTTGCCGCGGGAAATACGGAAGAAGCTTTCCGTGCCGTTCATACGCTGAAGGGCATATGCGCCAATCTCGGGCTTGAGCGGTTGTATGAAAAGGCATCGGAAATGACCGAACTTTTGCGTCGCGGTGAACTTGAAAATGCAAAACCGCTTTTTCCCGGACTTGCGGGAGAATATGAAACGGTCGTGGAAGCTTTGAATCAAACGTGACTGCGGAATGGCGGCGCTTTCGGAACGAAAGTATCGTATGCATGCGACAGAGGAAATGAAGACCGAAGACCGTGGAGATTCGTGATGGTCAGAAATATTGTCTTTGCCCCCGAATATCGGCAAAAAGTATTTTTCGCCGGGAAGCGGTCGGACACGAATTTTGGAGTAAGGGATGTTAGGTAGATCCCGCGGGAAAGAACACAAAGACAATCAAAGAGTCTATTGCAGATCAGCGAAAAAGGGATCAAGAACGGAATCAAATCGCGATGTTCGACCCGCGGGACGCATTTATGGGTCGCATGTAACCGTTGCATGGCTGTCAGGCCAATCTAAGACGCACTTGTGCGTTGCCGGTAGTGTGCAGGGCTTTGCCCGAAAATGAAATATCCCCCCGTTCGACGGGGGGGATATTGATTATACGCCGAAATAAAGGAGGATCAGCGAAATCGTATTGAAAATGCCATCGTAGTGGGTGCGTTCCATACCGTGGGAGGCGTGCACGCCAGTTCCGATCAGGGCACCGGGAATATCGTAGCCCGCACGCCACATGGCACCGATGTCCGAACCGTAGAACGGGTAGATATCCACTGCGTAGGAAAGCCCGTTTTCTTTCGCCAGTTCCACCAGCCGGCAGGTCAGGGGGTAGTCGTAGGGACCGCCGCTGTCCTTGGCACAGATGGAAACGTCATATTCGGAGCAGGAAAGGTCTTTGCCGATGCACCCCATATCCACCCCCAGCATGGAAACGATCTTCTCCGGCACATAGCCCGCACCGTGTCCGACTTCCTCATACATGGTAATAAGGATTTCCATGTCCTGCGGCGGTACGATATTTTCCTCGTGCAGAATGTGCAGAACTGTCAGCAAACAGGCAACGCTGGCTTTGTCGTCAATAAAACGGGATTTGAGAAAGCCGCTTTCGGTCACCACGGTTTTCGGGTCAATGGCGATGTAATCGCCGTTTTCAATACCAAGGGCGCGGGTGTCGGCGGCGCTCTTTACCGTTTCATCCAGGCGGATGTACATGTTCTCGCAATCGCGCGGGCGGGATTTTGCGTCCTCATACACATGGGCTGCCGGGCTGCGTGAAAGCACCGTACCGCCGATCCGTTTGCCGTCTCGCGTGATGACGGTGCAATATTCACCGTCCAGCGTCGGAACCAGCGGGGAACCGACATTGGTAAACGCCAATCCGCCGTCCGGCAGGATGGAGCGCACCATCAGCCCGAGCGTGTCGCAATGTGCACAGGCGCCGAGCGGCGCGTCGTGCGCGGCGCCGGGATAAGAGAGGACCGCGCAGCCTTTTCGCGTCAGACGGAAGGCGGCGCCGCTTGCTTCCGCCAACTCGCGTACCACTTCCATAACTTCCCGGTAATATCCGGTCGGGCTGGGGGTGGAAAGCAGACGGCGGACGGTATCAAAATAATAGTCACGATAGGTTTCTTTTTTTAGTTTCATAGGGGTTCCTTTCCCTTCATGTTTTTTTCATTGTAGCATCTTTTTCCTCTTCGGTCAAGGCTTTTTTCTTTTTTTGCTTTTCTTGACAGGCAGGGGGTGCTGTGATATAATGGATATCATAAAATAGAATGCTGTTGACCGAACGGAAAAGGGGGGCATCATGCAGGGGACGATGAAAATGCCCGATACAGGGCCCGCAAAACCGAAAACACTGCGGGAGGTACCGGGGTACCTTTGGGCGCTGATTTACGGTTTCTTTGATAACCTGTTTTACATCATCGGGTTGGTTTGGAAAACGAAAAAAAGCATTCTGTTTGTCCTTACCATCCTTTGTGCCGTCGAGGGCGTTTTGCCAATCGTGGGGGCATATCTGCAGGCAGATATCCTCAATAAACTCGGCATGGCGATTATGGGGCAGTTCACGGACTTTGCGCCGTTTTTTCTGCCACTTGCCCTTCTGTTTGCGTATCAGTTTGTGCGGCGCATCAGCGGCAACGTCAGCACGATGACCACCCGCCTTGCCGGTGAGTTGGTTGCCAACCATATCCGGATGGAGATTCTTGAGAAGGCAAAAACACTGGATCTTGCCAGTTTTGACCGCCCCTCATTTTATGAAAAACTGGAAAATGCCAACCGTGAGGCAGGACACCGACCGATTTCTATTCTGAATGCGTCTTTTAACGTGATCAGTGCTACCATCAGCGCCGCCGGCTTTATTGCCGTGATTGCGATGCTGCACCCCGTTGCGCCGCTTTTGATTTTTGCCATGGCGCTGCCGGGGGCAATCATCAATTATATTTATCGAACCAAAATGTTCCGGTATATGCGGCACCGTTCCAAAGAGCGACGGCAGATGGAGTATTATGCTGCCGTTGTGACCAACAAAGATCTGGCAAAAGAAATGCAGCTTTTAGACCTGCCCGACACCTTTATCGGGAAGTATAAAAGCGTTTTTGCCCGTTATTTTGCCGGCATCCGGCGTTTGATCGTGCAGGAAAGTTTTTTTCATATGGGAGTCTCGTTCCTTGCCGTGCTGGTCAATGCGGGGGTGTTCTTTTATGTGGTGCTCTGCGTCAGCCGGGGGGAAATGAACCTTGGGGATTATTCCCTCTACACCGGCGCCCTTACCTCCATTACCACACACGTCAACACACTGGTCAGCGCGACCGCCACCATTTATGAAGGAACGCTGTTCATTGAGAATATGCGCCTTTTCATGCGGGAGCGCGCAAGCATCGTTCCCTCTCTTCCCACGCCCGCCGTCCCGCACCGCGGGCGGCATACCATTGAACTGCGTCATGTCAGTTTTTCTTATCCCGGTACCGACCGGTATGTGCTGCAGGATATCAACCTGACCCTGCGGAGCGGGGAAACGACCGTATTGGTTGGGCTAAACGGGGCGGGAAAGACCACGCTGATCAAGCTGATTACCCGCCTTTATGACCCGACGGAGGGGGTTATTCTGCTGGATGGGAAGGACATCCGTACTTATGATGTCAAGGAATTGCATCGGCTTTACGGCATCATCTTCCAGGATTTTGGAAAGTATGCCGTCAGTGTGCGGGAGAATATTGCGTTCGGGGATATTCAACGTGCGCCGGTGGAAGAAGAAATCCGCGCGGCGGCAGAAGCCGGCGCCGCCTCTGACTTTATCGAACGCCTGCCCGAGGGGTATGATACCCCCTTGATGCGCTTTTTTGAAGAAAACGGCATTGAACTTTCGATTGGGCAGTGGCAGAAACTTTCCATTGCACGGGCGTTTTACAAGGATTCCGATATTCTGATTCTCGATGAACCTACCGCCTCCCTGGATCCGCTCGCGGAGCAGGAGGTCTTTGACCAGTTCAGCCGCCTCGGTAAGGACAAGGTCACGGTCTTTGTGTCGCATCGGCTTTCCAGTGCGACAACGGCGGATCAGATCGTGGTGCTAGAATACGGCAAGATCATCGAATGTGGCGACCATACCACGCTCATGCGCGCCAAAGACCGGTATTTTGAACTTTTCTCCACGCAGGCGCGGCGCTATACCGAAAATGAGAAAGAACCGTGACCCTTTGGGTCACGGTTCTTTCTTTTGCGTGGTGTCGGGGGCGGGGAGGCGCACTTTTCGCTTCTCCCGCACACACTGCGTCAGCAGATATTCGATCTGTCCGTTGAGGGAACGGAAATCGTCCTCTGCCCATGCGGCAAGTGCCTCGTAAAGGGCAGGGGAAAGGCGCAGGGGCACTTGTTTCTTTTGATCCGCCATCAGTACAGACTGCCCGAATTGACGACCGGCTGTGCGTCACGGTTCCCGCACAGCACCACCAGCAGGTTGGAAACCATGGCTGCCTTCCGTTCTTCATCCAGGTTGACAATGTTGGTTTCCCCGAGGCGTGCCAGCGCCATTTCCACCATACCAACGGCGCCGTCCACAATCATTTTGCGGGCATCGACAATGGCGGAAGCCTGCTGTCGCTGTAACATGGCGGCGGCAATTTCGGGAGCGTAGGCGAGATAGGTAATGCGCGCTTCGATGATTTCCAGACCCGCAGTGCTGACGCGCTCCTGAATTTCATCCCGGATGCGGGCGGCAACGACCTCGCTGGAGCCGCGCAGGCTGCCCTCGTCCGCCATGCCGTCGCCCGTGGTGTCGATGTCCGGTGCGGTATCGTAAGGGTAGATGCGCACAATGTTGCGCAGGGCGCTGTCACATTGCAGGGAGAGATATTCTTTGTAGTTGTCCACTTCAAACACCGCCTTTGCAGTGTCCCGCACACGCCACATAACGGCGATGCCGATTTCCACCGGCGTGCCGAGACGGTCGTTGATCTTCTGGCGGGCGTTATTCAGCGTCATGATCTTCAGGGAAATGCGTTTGTCTGCCGTGGCAGCGTTCTGCGCATTGCTTGCGGTCAGGCGAATCGCACTGTCTTTCCCACTGTCCACATCGCTGCTTTGGCTCAGTTTGGTCTTTGCTGCCGGGTTGATGGCGGTGCAGAAAGGATTTACAAAATAGAACCCATCCCCCTTCAGGGTGCCGGCATACTTGCCGAACAGGGTCAGAACCAATGCCTCCTGCGGACGGAGCACCTTCAGCCCGAGCAGGGGAAGCCAGCCGATGCCAAGCCAGATGGCGGAAACAATCGCCACCACCGGGCTGCCGCCGGCATCTGCTACGTTGCCGCCGTAAATGATGCCGAAAACCGCAAGCGCGTACAGGGCAATGACCGCAAGCAGAACTGCCATGCCGCATTTTTTGCCGATCACTTTTTCTTCCATGATGTAAAATCTCCTTTGTTGTTTTGTGGTATCAAAATGATATCACAATTATATAAAATTGTCAAGGGCTCTCTTGAAAAAATTCGGAAAGAAAATTGTAAAAAGGACTTGACAAACGGCAGGGAATTTGCTATAATAGCACCGTTCCACGCGCGAGTGGCGGAACTGGCAGACGCGCACGTTTGAGGGG
>CAKSLR010000063.1 GCA_934467435.1 uncultured Eubacteriales bacterium
GAAAAAACGCCGTACGCCCAGTTTTTCCGCTTTGAAGACCTGACACTGGTTCCCTTTGACCGTGACGCCATTCTGCCCGAGCAGATGGAAAAACGGGACCTTGACCGCCTCAATGCCTATCATGAAAAAGTCTATGCCGCGCTCTCTCCCTACCTGGCGGGAGAAGAACTTGCCTTTCTTGCCGACGCAACCCATCCGATCGGCTGATGCGCGTTCGGTCGGGCGGAAACCGTGTTTCCGCCCGACCGAAAAAAGATTGACTTTTTTTCAAAAACCCCTTGCAATCGGCAAAGAAATGTGCTATACTATCGGCGTTATAGGGGTATAGCTCAGTTGGTAGAGCAGCGGTCTCCAAAACCGCGTGTCCAGAGTTCGAGCCTTTGTGCCCCTGCCAGAAAAAAACACCGTGTTTATTGGGTTTTCCCGATATTTACGGTGCTTTTTTCACGCCTTCCGAAACACATTTTTTCACCGTTTTTTGCACCTTTTTGCAATAAAAGTATGTCAAAAAGTATGTCAAAAAATAGAGATAAAAAAGGCTGTTACCTTCCCAGTAGCAGCCTTTTTGTTTGCCTTCCGCCTTCCGCCTTGCGCCCCCTGGCCCTTGGACCGGGGCGGCTTTTTCCCTGAGGGTTGACTTTCCTCAAAAAATGCGTTAAAATAAATGCGGAGCAGCACGGTCGATCGTGACTCATCGCGAGAAGGTAACGGCTTCCTTGGGGTACTGCTCTTTCCTTATTCCTTTTCCGGGTTGTTTCTGCGACAACAACCACGCAAAAAACGATTTCATCAGCGCCCCGGCTCATTCTGCCGAATCCCCTGCCGGTCAGCCCCAGCCAAACGTCTGACTGGGGTAGACGAAGTGCGTTTTTGATCGGATTTTGCCCGGATTCCCCCGGAATTCTACCGCAAAGGGATGTTATTTGGTACCTTTTTCTTTATACTGGTGGCAGCCGAAAACAGGAGGAAAACAAAATGAACCAGGCAAACATCGGTGTACTGATGGGCGTATCCATTGCCGAAATTCTTGCAGGCATTGCCGTCATCGGCGCCAAAAATATTCGGAAGTAACCGGCGGCACATCCTGTTCCAAAAGCGAAAGAAGCCCCCGGCGCCTGCCTTGGCAGGCGCCGGGGGCTTCTTTCAGAAGCGGATTATTCAATGGTAATCTTACTGCCGGAAGAAAGCTTCTTCTGATCGACCTTCGGCAAAACCACCGACAACACGCCGCTTTCATATTTTGCCTTGACATCTTCAGGCTTTACGGCACCACCAACGTAGAAACTACGCGAGCAGACACCGGCATACCGCTCCTGACGGAGCACACGCCCTTTCTTGTCCTCTTCTTTCTTGTCAAGACCCTTTTCCGCACTGACGGTGAGGTAGCCGTCCTTGATATCCAAGTGAATCTCATCTTTCTTGAAACCAGGCAGATCCACAGCAAGTTCGTAACCCTCGTCCGTCTCGCGGATATCGGTTTTCATCAGGTTTCTTGCATTCTTTCCGTAGAGCGGATTATGCGCGCCAAAGAAACCGCCGTCAAAGAAATCGTCCAACATATTCTCACCAAAAATGCTCGGTACCATAATGAAATCCTCCGTTATATTTTATTTTTTCGGATGCGGCAAACCGCATCGGCACTTTCCAAACCATGCCCTTTTGCTATGCTAACGCGACACCCATCGGAATCACTCCGTTTCTCTTTTCCTTTTACGCCTATTATTATACCGTTTTTCCTTGCAAAAACAAGAATCCCGTGATACAATAAAAACGAAACCGTTTGTGCTCTCCGCACAATTTCAAACGAAAGGAGAAAACAATTTGAACGAACCACGCTGGCAAACCGAAAATGTAAGCGTCCTGGTAACGGAGTTCTTTGAACAGGACGACCTTGGAAAACTGGCACTGGATGTCGGCATATACCTGGATTGCCCACTGCTTGTGCTGGACGATGCCTTTCGCGTTGCAGCGCACTTTTGCCCGGTCGGCTTTTCGGATCCGCTGTTCCGAACCACCGTTGCGCAAGGGACAATTCCCTATGAAGCAAGCGCCCTGCTCGCCAAAAGCCCTGCCCTACGGGAGGGAAAAGCGGATTTTATCAAGTTGGAGGAAAGTCCTTTTCGCCGCAGGTTCGCACCGCTGGTCTGCACCGGCGTTCGGCTGGGCTGCCTGATCTGCATCGATACCGACGGGCATCTGTCCCGAATCTCTGAAGATGTCTGGCGGCAGATTGATCGGATTCTTGCCAAACAACTGTTTATTGAAACCAGCCGGCAGGATAAGCCTTTTGAAACCGCCGAGGACATTCTGATGCACCTTTTGGACGGCGGATTTCCCTCTGCCTCTTATTTTCGCTTACAGACTGTCGGCACTTACCTTGCCGATTTTCACCCTTACGCCTTTGCGCTGATAGACCTGACCGCATACCGTGACCGATACCCCGGCACGCGGCACCTGAAGGAGGAAATTCTCGCACGTTTTCCCGATTCCCATCCTTTTTTGTACCGGGGCGACGTATTTCTTTTTCTGCACGGCGAACGGGATGCGGAACACTTCCCCGAACCGGCAAAGGAATTCGGTCTGCAAGTGATGATCTCGGAACCGATTTCGGATCTCTACGAACTCCCCGCCCTCTACCGCGCGGCATATGGCGCGCTGAAAATGATGGCGGAAGACCCCACGCACGGAAAGCACACCTGCACGGTGGCAGAGGTACGGGTGCCGCTGCTGTTGAAGTGCCTGGAGAACCGTAACGAACTGATTTGCCCCGCGCTCCGTGCCCTTGCCGACCATGATCGAAAAAAAGGCACCGCATATTGCGAAACCCTGTATTTTTACCTAATGTGCAGCCGCTCGCTGAAACGAACCTGCGACGCGCTGTTTACCCACCGCAACACGGTTCTGTACCGCATCGGAAAAATGCGGGAGGATTTTGGGGTTCCGCTGGACGACCCGACAAAACACACGGAACTGCTGCTCGGCGTTGCCATTTTGTTGTTCCGTGACAAGGGGCCCTCGTTCTTTTTACGGGAATGACCGAAAGAAGCGGCGGAGTAAATCGCGAAAAGGATTGACAACCACGCCCCGCCTGTGTTACAATCGCACTGCAACCGAAGCAAATATCCGCAACAGGAGGTAACGGAAATGAAGAAGGATCCTGCCCTCGCGCTTCATACCTACGTGAACCCGCTTTCTCTGCCCGACATCCCGTTCGGCACCGATGATTGGTGCAAAAACGAACACGGCATGTCAGACGCTTACGGTAAGCCGGAAGACAACACCGCACCCGATTACCGTTCGATCAGTGATCCGACTGTGTTCTTCTGGGAGGATCGGTGGTACCTTTACCCCAGTTACGGTATGGCGTGGGTCAGTGAAGATTTTGAACATTGGCGCCATGTACGGACCAAACCCTACCACCCAAAATACAGCCCCGCAATCACCCCGTGGAAGGACGGCAAATTTCTGCTGACCGCCTGGTACTGCCCGCTGTACGTCGCGGATTCCCCGCTCGGGGATTTTACCGAAATCGGTGATTTCGAATTGCCGGACGGCAAAATGTTCCGCCCCTGCGACCCCGCCCTGTTCCGGGACGATGACGGCAGGCTGTACCTCTATGAAGTCAAACTCCGAAAAAATCCCGCCGCATCGGAAGGTTTTTCGGTCAACATCGTCGGATACGAACTGGATCAAAACACCCCGACCCGGGTGGTACGCGGACCGATGGATATCGTTCTCATGAACCCCGAAAACAAGCCGTGGGAGCGGCATGGCGTTCACAACCAGGATACCTCTTTCGGGTGGGTGGAAGGTCCGCACCTGCTGAAATACCGCGGGTGCTACTATATGATTTACGCGGCGCCGGATACCAGCGATGCTTCCTACTGCATGGCGGTTTACCGCTCCGGAGAATCTCCGCTGGATGGTTTTGTCTGTCAGAAGCGGAACCCGCTGACGGCGCACCGCACAGGCATTGTGACCGGTGCGGGGCACGGCTCGGTGGAACGCGGCCCCGGGGATACCCTGTGGGCATTTTACACCATTGCCGCCCCATGGGCACACCCTTACGAGAGGCGCATCGGCATGGATCTGGTGGCGGTAGACGAAGAGGGGGAGTTATACTGCCCGTTCGGCGTCACCGACACCCCACAGTATGTGCCCGGTTTTCGCAAAGACCCGCTTCACGAGGGAAACTCGCCCGGTCTTTTCAATCTGACTGCCGCCAAGCGCCCGACCGTATCGAGTTGCGCGGCAGGGCGGGATGCGGTCTATGCGACCGATGAAAACAATCTTTCTTTCTGGCTGCCGGAGGAAAACGACCCCGCACCGACCATGATGTGTTCCCTCTCCGGCAGATTTACCGTAAGCGCCCTGCGTCTCTTTTTCCGTGAAATCGGAGTGGATGTCCGGGCCGGCATTTTGCCGCAGCCGATCGGTTATCTTCTGGAGGGGGCGTGTGGCGACACATGGTTCCCCCTTGCCGACCGGCGGCAGAACCGGGAAGAACGCAATGTGGATTATATCACCTTTCCCGCACAGATCTGCGACAAAGTGCGCCTGACGCTGACAGGGAAAAACCCGCACACCCAGGTGGGACTGATTGATTTTGCCGTATTCGGCAAACGGACGGAGGACGAATGAAGATTGTATTTTTCGGTGACAGCATTACCGAGGGCTGTTTTGAAATTCTGAACATCAACGGTACCCCGGAAATTCTGCGGGATCCGCCGTCGGGGTACGCGGCACGGGTGGCAAAGGCGCTGCCGGCACGCTTTCCGGACATACCGTTTGTCTTTGTCAACCGCGGCAAAAGCGGTGACGCGACCGATGCGGCGCTGGGGCGGCTTGCATCCGACGTGCTGATCGAACACCCCGACCTTGTCATCTGCTGTTTCGGGCTGAACGATGCCGGATACCGGGATCCCGCTCTTTTTGCCACACGCCTCTCTGAAATCTTTGTGCATCTGCAGGCGGGCGGCGCAAAAGTAGTTTACATGACGCCGAATATGATGAACCGCTACGTATCGCCCGAAGTTCATGACGGTGTGCTTGCCACGGCACGGGACTGTGCCGCGTGCCAGAATGATGGCACCTTTGACCGCTATATGGAAGCAGCCATCGCCGCGGCACACGCGCACGGCGTTCCCGTAGCGGATGCGTACGCACGCTGGAAGGAACTGGACCGTTACGGTGTGGATACCACGGCGCTACTCTGCAACCGCATCAATCACCCCACAAGAAAAATGCACGCCCTGTTTGCGGATGTTCTTTTAGAGGCCCTCGGCGCGGAGGGGGTGATCGTATCCGACTCGCAGTAATCGGAGACTCCATCACCAAAGGCACCTACACGCCCCTTGGCGGGCAGGTGCCGGATCGGATCGCCGCACCGAATTTCGCCACACTCACGGCAGAGGCGCTGGGTGCCGATGACCTGCAAAACGAGGGAATCAACGGCATCTCCTTCTCTTCCCTTTCCCCGGTTTTGCCGGAATGGTCACTCTGCCGGCGGGTTGCCGATCTGCCGGTCGGCGATCTTACCATCCTTGCAGCGGGAACCAACGATTTCGGCACGAATGTGCCGCTCGGCTCTTCTGCCGACACCAAAGATGTTTCCTTTTTCGGGGCGCTTCACATCGTTCTCGGAACACTTTCCCGCCGGGCTGCGGGAAAGCGCGTGGTTCTCATCAGCCCGATTCTCCGGCAAAACGAAGAAAAGAACCGTGCTGGTTTTTCGCTCGACGATTACCGCCGCGCCATCCATGCGGTGGCGGAGCGGTACCGCCTTCCGATTCTGGACGGAAAAACATTTCCCGTCCACCCCGCAAACCAACAGGAACGGGCGCGGTACATGCCGGACGGTACTCACCCGAACGAAGAGGGGCACCGCCTCTATGCGGCGTGGCTCCTCCGCTATCTTCTTCCGACGTAAAAGCAGGCGCCCCTTTCGGGGCGCCTGCTTTTCTATCTCAAAAACGAAAAAGATTCAAGCCGGTCACGGGGTCGTTCTGCCGCTCGACGCAGCCATCTGAGACGGTGAGCACCATTTCACAGGTTGCGCTGATGTACGCCTCGTTCAGATGTCCGCCGAACACTTCCCCCTTCGCGTTTGCCGCGCTCATATGCAGGTGGGCATAATATGCCCCTTGCATGGTGGTAACGGTACCGTGAAGCGAAACAATCTCAAAACTCCCGCGGAAGGTGTGGGCGTGATATTCCTTTTTCTCCACATCATATACGCCGACGGTAAAACAATCGCACGCCCCGAGCGCCTCTATATGTGCCAGGCGGATGCCCCCCCGCTCACAAACGCAGCGGAGTGCCGCGGTGAGTTCTTCACCGCGATCGATGCGCACATATACGGTAGCGCCGAATCTTTTATATTCCATCCCTCACGTCCTCCCGTTACCTTCCGGTCAACTGAAACCCGAGCATCAGCGCCCCCAGCACCACCAGCACTGCGCCGGTTGCGCGGTTCAGCGTTTTGGGGGCGGCTTTATTGGCAAACACCGCCGCCACGCGAGCCCACACCAGCGTGAACCCCACGCAAAGTGCCAGAACAAGCAAATCCGGCGCACCCCCGATCACAAAGTGAGAGACCGCGCCGGTCAGCGCCGTAAACGTCATAATAAACACGCTGGTCCCGACCGCCGTTTTCAGTTCATATCCCAACACCCCGGTCAGGATCAAAAGCATCATCATACCGCCACCCGCACCGACAAAACCGCAAATAAACCCGATCAGCGCACCGCACACCACCGATTGCAGGGCGCGTTTGCGGCGGGACGTTTCCCCCATCTTTTCTTTGGTGGTCATGACCGGGCGCACAATGAATTTCACCCCAAGCAGAAGCGTCATGAACACCGAAAATCCGCCCATCGTTGCCGCCGGGAGAAGTCCGGCGACCCAACTCCCCACAACGGTGAAGAGCAGGACGCTTGCCATCATAATCAGACCGTTGCGGATATCCAGATTCCGGTTGCGGTGGTAGGTATATGCCGAAACGGCGCTGGCAAGCACATCCGAGGCAAGGGCAATGCCCACTGCCATGTAAGGATCCATGTGTAGAAATGTAATCAGCATCGGGCTGATGACCGCTGCAGCGCTCATCCCCGCAAACCCGGTACCGAGCCCCGCGCCCATTCCGGCAAGAAACGTCACAAGCAATAGGATTCCGATATTCATGATGTTTCCGGCAAACTGCCGCTCCCTGCTCTGTCTTTGCGCCGAAACGCAGATTTTTCTGACGATAAAATAAAAAACCACTGCAATCTGAAAAAATCGCAGTGGTCTGGCGGAGAAGGAGAGATTTGAACTCTCGCGCCGGTAAAACCCGACCTACACCCTTAGCAGGGGCGCCTCTTCGGCCACTTGAGTACTTCTCCGTACCGTAAGTTCCCGTCTCCGAACTTACCTGTTTATTATAACGGATAAAATCCCCTTTGTCAAGTTCTTTTCGGAAAAAAGGCATACTTTTTTACGGGAAAGGCGCTGCCCGAAAAATTCAGGCAGCGCCTTTATGCCCGCCACGCAGGCGAATCTGCCGCAGAAGAGCAAAAAAAGCACCGGCAATCAGAGAAGCCACCAGAATGCCCGCTGCGATACCGAGGCAGGTCTCTACCGTCTCCTGTCCGTACGCACGCGCGGCATCATACTGCTTGTACATAAAACTGGATACGGTATGGTAAAGC
>CAKSLR010000064.1 GCA_934467435.1 uncultured Eubacteriales bacterium
CGGTCGTGCCCTTGGTTTTATCGGGGTCCGTCGTCGGAACATTACCCGGACAGGCACAGAAGAGCAACATGAGGGAAACGAGCAGCACGCAGAGAGCCGCGCGCCACAGGGAATGGTTCTTTTTCATAATGTACTCCTTTTTTCAAAATGATCTTTACGATCGCTTTATTATACCATTTTTTCCGCCGCAAAAGCAAGATGGACGGTGTAGAAAAATGACAGGTTTTTTTGTGCAAACTGTACAACAATTTTCCCGCCCGCCGGTGCTTTTTCCAAAAAGAGGCACCGCCGCGGCGGTGCCTCTTTTTTGCCTTTTATTTTTCCTCGTGCAGGAAGAGATACCCGTAGGGCGGAAGTTCGACGCGCTCCCCTGCCCGGTAGGTCTTGCCGGTCAGAATATCGCTGCCGCCGAACGGCAAAGCGGTACTGCCCGCCGCGCGCCCGGTACACTCAAATGCTGTGAACACTTTGCCGTAAGCGCCGTCCAGCAGGCTGTTCTGCACGTTCGGGCTGCCGTCGGCCAGCGGGGCAATCCCGCACTCGGCAAGCACCTTTCCGATGAATCTGCCGTAGCTTTCGGCATCCAACTGCGTACCGAGCAGAAGGATGCGCCCGCGCCCCACGCGCGTTTCGGTAATGGCGGCGTAGCCGGGCAGGTAATCATCTCCGCCCTCGGCGTAGGTGGCGAGGGTTTTTACCCCTTCCCCGGGGACCAGGGCGTCGTAGGTCATGGGAATGGTTGTGTACGTTTCGCCCCCCTCGCCGACAAGCGATGTCAGCGGCGGCATGGCGATATCGCGCGCCACCCAATCTTCTTTGCGTGGCGCGGGCATGTAGAAGGCGCGGCGCACGTTTGCCCAGTCCTCCAGGTGCCCGTAGGGGGCGTTTTTATACTTGCGCCCTTCGGGGGTCAGGACATCGGAGAGCGGCCCCACCACCCAGGTGCCGCCGTTTTCCACCCAGGGCAGAATCCGGTCGGCAAAGCCGCTTTCCTCAATGGTGTAATGCTGCGCGGTAATGAGTACGCGATAGGGGGAAAGATCGGTGCCTGCATGGATGACATCGGGGCGGTAATGTGCCGCCACCAGCGGCGCATGCACGTTGTTCATGATATAACTGCGGTAATCGCAGGGGGAATTCGTCATGGGAATATACATCTGCAGGTAGTGTGGCTTGGCGGCGTACTCTACGGCAATGCCGCTCTGTACGGGGCGCGTGCCCTCGAGCATGGGGCGCAGTTTGTCAAGCGAATGCGCCACCTCGCGGATTTCGTCCGCCATCTGCATCTCCCTGCCCCAGGAATCGACCACCGAGCCGTGCATCTGCTCCCACCCCGCATAGTGCGAGCGGAAGAGCCAGTAAAAATTCGCCTCTCCGCCAAGGGCAAAGGGGAAGAGGGAGTTGGCAGCGCAGAACCCTTTGCGGCGCGGGGCGTTCGGCTGATTGCCGCCGTTCCAGCAGGCAGAGGTTTCGGTGACCCAGAAGGGGCGGTTCTTCATATTCCGCAGAAAATCCCCGTACAGGGAGAAGAACGCGGGACCCGAATAATGGTTGATTTCCAGGATGTCGGTCTTTTCGTTGGCTTCCTCAAAATCAAACTGCTGCGTGGGCATCATATCGGTGCCGACGGGGGCTTGGGTGTAGCGGTGCAGAATGTCGATCTGCTCGTTGCAGAAATCGGCATACATATCGTTCTCAAACGCCGCCCACGCCATGCGGTGGGAGGGGTGGAAGGCATGGGTGGGATGCGGGGTATCCACCTCGTCGATGGAGGAGAAATCCATGCTCCAGGTATAGTTGCCCCAGGCATCGTTCAGGGCTTTGACATCGCCGTAGCGGCGGCGCAGCCAGTCATGCCAGGCGGCGGTGCAGGAGGGGCAGGCGCAGCCTTCCCCGCGGGCAATAACGGTGATCTCGTTATCAATCTGCCAACCGATGATGTTTTCATCGTTCCCGAATTCCTTTGCCATCTCCTCCACAATGCGGCGGCAATAGGCACGGTAACGGGGATTGGTGGGGCAGGAAACGCGGCGCGACCCGTGCGTGCAGGGGTGCATGCCGTTCGGTTGCAGCATGATCTCGGGGTAGCGGTGCTCCATCCAGGAAGGCGGGGTAGCGGAGGGGGTACACATAATGACCGAAATGCCCCGTGCGCGGCACTTATCCACCACTTCACGGAACAGGGAAAAGTCAAATTTGCCGTCCTCCGGCTCCATATTCGACCACGCGAACTCGGCAATCCGCACGGCGTTCAGCCCATGGGATACCATCAGGTCAAGGTCTTCGTCGATCTGGGAGCGATCCCATGCCTCCGGGTAATATGCCGACCCGAAATACGGCGGTTTGAAATCGTACATATGTTTTCCTTTCTCTCGGGAAGAGCCGGGCATGCGCCCGGCTCTTTTTTTCATTTAGCCGTAAATCTTTTTTGCCTCCATCAGGCTCTCTTCGGGCGGCAGGAGCGGTTTGTATTCCAGCCCGCAGGAGCCGGTGTAGCCCGCACGATCGATGGCTGCGAAAATCACGCGGTAGTCGCTTTCGCCGTACTGCAACTCGTTTCTGCCGGGATGCCCTGCGCTGTGCAGGTGGGCGATGCAATCGAGGTGGTTGACCACGCTCGGGATAATATTGCCCTCGCTGACCTGCTGATGATAGATGTCATACACGATTTTGACAAGCGGATGATCCACCTCATGGATGATGTCAAACGCCTCGTTCGCGTGCACCAGGTAATAGCCGGGGTGATTGACCAGAACATTCAGCGGTTCCAGCATAATGGTGACGCCGTATTCTTCGAGAATCGGCTTCGCCTCCTCCAGCGTACGCACGATGGTGGCATGCTGCATCGCGCGTTCCGCCCCGGTATCGGGGCCGACCTGGGTAATCAGGCGGCGCACACCGAGTTCCTTTGCGGCGGCGCAACTCTCGCGCAGCCCGGCAAGCCAGGCGCGGCGGAAGGCAGGGTCGGTCATGCGGAATTCGGTCGTGCACATACTGAGCAGTTCCACCCCCGATTCTTCACACGCGGCACGCACCGCGGCAAAGTCCAGCCCCTTCCAGGCATAGGTCTCGGCAGCGTCAAACCCGAGGGCGCCGACGCGGCGAATGGCATCGTGAAACGGTATGCCGCCGAAAAAACAGGGAACAGGCACACAAAGACGCATCTCAGTTCTCCTCCCGATCGAAATCAATCACTTCCCCGCTCTCCATGGAACGGTTGGCGGCAAACGCCATCTTCAGGCTCTTCAGCGCATCCGGATAATCGGAACGGATGGTGGAGGGGTCGCCCGTGCGGACGGCATCGAGGAATGCAAAATCCAGCAGTTTGGTCTGATCGACCCCGCGCGGAATATCGCGCGTGCCGGCAGCATCGGTGATGATCAGATTGTTACGCAGGCGGTAATCGAGCACCATATCCTGCAGGGTGATGTAAAGACCGCAGCGCGGACGCACGCCCTTCGAGTAGCAGCCGCTCACCAGCGTTGCCGTCACGTTGTTTTCAAAGCGATAAACGGCGGTGGAGTGATCGTCGGTATCATATTCGGGAGAAGCATCGACCCCCGGTTTCACAATCCCGCGCGAGGCAGTCGCATAGACCGAAAGCGGCTCCCCGTAGAGGAAGCGCAGTCCGTCCACCAGGTGAATATTCTGCTCGACCAGCTGCCCGCCGCAGGTGGACTTCTTCTGCCACCACCAGACGCCGGGAATACCGCCGACCCACGCGCCGTAAACCAGCCCGCCGGGCGTATGTTTCGGCAATTCGTCCTTCACCATTTCCATCAGGTCAAGATACCGGTCCTGGAAGCCGACCGAGGTAATCAGCCCCGTTTCCCTGACGCGGCGGGCCACCTGCTCTGCCTCGTCCAGATCCAGGGTCATCGGTTTTTCCACAAGGAACGGAATGCCCATTTCCACAATGCGCGTTTCCAGATTCACGTGTGCCGTCGGCTCCACGGCAATGAAAATCGCATCCAGCGTCTCCTTGCTCTCATGATCCAGCAGTTCGGTGTGATCTTTGTAAATCCGTGTGCAACCGAACCGGGCGGCAGCCTTGTTCCGCCGTTCCTCGATGGGGTCGGCAACGCAGACGACCTCTGCCCCTTCGTAGGCTTCTATCCCCGGCATATGGGCGCCCTGTCTTCCGCCGCAGCCGATCAGACCAATGCGCAGTTTTTTCATGATGTGCAACCTCTTTTTCCTTTATTCGAGGGCAACACGCCCCTTTTTCAATCACATTATATTGCAGAAAAAGGCGATTGTCAATGATAGATTCTTGCTCAAAATATCAAATTATTGCGAATTGCCCGCCTCAGCGGATGACCTTGACCTCCGTCACCCGGTAACGGGGGCTCTTCGGCATCGGTTCGTTTGCGGCAAAAGTAAGCAGACGCCCGTCCGCGCCGTCCTCTGCCAGGCGGCAGAGCGCCCCTTCCGGCGCACCGTACACGCGCAACGTCAGGGCAAAACAGGTATCCTCGGTCACGTAATTCACGGGTTCGGCAAGCGGCAGCACGCTGCCCGCCTTGACATACACGGGAATGTTTTCGGTTTCGACCGTGTGCCAGCCCCCCTCAAGCGCTTCGCCCGTGAAGAAGTCGTACCACTTCCCGTCCGGCAGATACACCTTGCGTTCCCGCGCGGGGGCAAGAATCGGGGCGACCAACATCGCATCCCCGAAGAGGTATTCATCCCCGATATCCCAGGTGGCGGGGTCGTTTTCATAGTCGCAGACCAGCGCGCGGACGGGCGGTTTTCCGGTCTTGTGATAATCGTAGAACGCCGTATAAAGGTAGGGCAGGAGCGACATCCGCAGCCGGAAGAGTTCCCGCACGCGGTCGGTGCAGCCGTGCGCCTTCCAGGGCATTTCATTCAGATAGAACGCATTGACCAGCGCCTGCGGGCTGAAAATGACGTTCTGCACCCGGCGGATGAGATCCTCCGCATTCTCGGCGTGGCGCACCTCCGGCGCCCAGAGCAGACCCGAGAAGCCGGCGTTGCAGAGCGCGGTAAGGAAATCTTTATGTTCGTACAGGTCGGAATACAGAACAAAGGGATAGGAGGCGGCAAGCGAGCCGAGGTTCCGCACCTCGGAAAGGGTCGGCGCACCGCCGAGTGCCTCCGAAATCACCTGCGCATAGAGAGTACCGAACAGGCTGTGGTACTGCTCCCCGTCCATGCCGGAAGGAAAGACGGCGCAGTTCGGGAAGGTCCAGCCGCCCGTATAGTCGCTGCCGTCGCACTCATCGAGTTTGAAGCCGCTGACTCCCTGCCGCACAAAGGTTTTTTGATGGTCGGCAAAAATCCGGCGGGCATCGGCGTCGGCAAAGTCGGGCACCAGACCGCCCCAGACGAGGTAATCGCCACTGTGGGGGGCAAGGGCATCGTGAATCGGAGCGGTGGGGTGGGTAAAGGCATGCTCCCAGAGGTTGACGTGGAAACCGTCCCCCCGCAGCGCGGCAAGCGTTTCGTCCGGGTGCGGGAAACGCTCCGCATCCCAAAGGAACGAGCAGGAGTAGGCATGCGACTGCCAGCCCGGTTCCATGCCGATGATGTCGCAGGGAATGTCGAGGGCGCGGAATTCCTTCGCCATGGCAACAATCTGCTCATCGCGGAACTTCATATCGCAACGGTAGAAGCACCCCAGCCCCCACATGGGCGGCAGGCAGCCGCCGCCCGAGAGCAGGTTGTACTGCGAAACAATCGAAAGAATGTTCTCCCCCGTGATGTAGTAAATATCCACGCCCTGCGCCTCGGGCACCTCTATCGTCATGATGGAACTGCTGCCCGCATCCTGCACGGCATACAGTTCGGCAAACGAGGAGGTCAGGGTCTCAAGCCCCCCGCGCCCGGCGTCCCCGCCCTGCCTGGCTTTGCCGCAATAGAAGGTGGCGTAACGCGCCGTATCCACATAAATGCCGAATCCCGCCGTGGTGACGAAAAAGGGCACGGGGGCGTGGGAATCGCCGCTGTTGGCGATGGGGTCGGCGTTCGGGCGGATGTATTTTTTGGTACCGCGGTGCTGGAACCCCTTCATTTGCAGACCGAACCCGTAAACGCCTGCCTTTGGGTCAATCGGCAGGGTCAGGGTAATGCCGCGGCGGGAAACGCGGGCGGCGATGGTTCTTGCCCCTTCGGGCATCTCATGCAGAACGGGGCAAAGCGGTGCCGGCGCGAAGCGGGAGGGAACGATTTCCTCCGGCGCGCCGTAGCGGATCTGATATACGCTCATAGGAGAGATATCCTTTCATTTCTGTTTTTTCCCATTGTAGCATACGGAAAATCAAATTACAAGCGCCGTGCGGAAAAAGGCGAAAAATTACCGCTTGACATTTCTTTTTTTCAATCCTATAATGTTCTTGCGAAAAATCGCCGTTTCCCGTTCGGCGGAAGTGAAAAAGGAAAGGAGATTGCCATGTTCGGTGAAATTCATCGCAATGCGCTCTCCGTGCTGCCCTTTGCGGTCAGTACCGCCGGCGCCTCCCCGCGGCAGGAACCGGTGCACCGCCCGGAAGGGCTTCCGGTACACGAGTTCATCTGGGTCGGGGGTGGCAGCGGGCTCTTCACCGCAGGCAAGGAGAGCCGCACCCTAACGGCGGGAGAGGGCGTATTTCTACGCCGCTCCACCCCCCACAGTTACGAGGGCGAGGCGCTTTCGACCCTGTGGTACACCTTTTCGGGGGCGGAGGGGCTCCTCGATTATCTCGGGGTCGGGGATTACCGCTTTTTCCGCGTTCCCGATTTTCTGCCCCGCGCGTTTGCGGAGTTTTATTGCAACATTGCGGGAAGGGGCAGCAACCTGCTGCGCCGTTCGGCGCTCGGGTACGCCTTTACCGTGGATCTGCTTGATGCCGTCTGTACCCCCGAAAAGGAGACGGCGTTCCGGGTGCGGCGATACTTGGAAAATCACTACAGTGACCCCCTGACGCTGGACGACATTGCGCGCGAGGCGGGCATGGGGCGCTACGCCTTTTGCCGTTACTATCACGCCGCACGCGGCAAAAGTGTAATGGACGAACTCCGCGCCATCCGCCTGGAAAAAGCAAAAATGCACCTACGCTACAGCACCGAGCCGATTGCGCGCATCGGCGCCCTTTGCGGGTTTGAAAGCCCGAGTTATTTTATCCGCTGTTTTCGGGAGGAGATCGGCTGCACCCCGCTTGCCTACCGCAAAAAGCACCTGCCCGTCTGACCAAACAGGCGGTGCCGTCCGCGCGGAACGGCATCAGGCCGCCGTTCTCCGTGTTCCCGGCGCAGCCGCCCGCGCCGGGAAAAATTCCCCGCGCGTTCCCCCCGACGAAAAAAAGAACCGACCGCGCGTGGCGCGGTCGGTTCTTTTTTTCAGAATGCGATAACCCCGAGGTGTTCCAGCAGGATTTTGAGCCCGAGCAGAATGAGCAGAATACCACCGCAAAACTGCGCCCCGAAGCGATAACGCGTGCCGAACACACTGCCGATTTTGACCCCGAGTGCGGAGAGCAGGAAGGTGGTGACCCCGATCATGGTGAGAGCGAGCGGCAGGTTGACGTCCGAGAGCACCCCGAAGGTGATACCCACTGCCAGCGCGTCGATGCTGGTGGCGATTGCCATGAGCAACATGGTGCCGAAGGCAAAGGAGGCATTTGCCTTTTCTTCTCCCCCGAA
>CAKSLR010000065.1 GCA_934467435.1 uncultured Eubacteriales bacterium
ACAATATGCAGCCGCCTTACACCGTCAAAAAAGTCATCGGTGATGCCGTCGCTCTCGTAGCAGGGCAATCCGTTTTTCTCCCTGCCGTTCAGGGCGGCGAGAAATGCCTGCGGCTGCTCATGAATCTCCTTTTTCATAAAGGTTTCGTAGCCGCCGCGCTCTGCCGCACTATGCTGCATATCGGTGCGGATATAGGCGGGCGGAAAGGATACCGCCGGGGAGGAATAAAGCAGAATGTCCCCCTCGGGGCACAGTCGTGCCACCACTCCCTCATCAGGAATGGCGTAGGTGTTGCTGTAGGGGAGCAGGGCTGTCAGATCGGAGGCAAGGTACGCGCCGTCCTCCCCCCGGCAAAGAAGCAGGGGACTGTCCTTGCGTACCGCGTAAATCTCGCCCGGGCGGTCGGAAAACAAAATGGCAAAGGCATAGGAGCCCCGCAGGAGCGGCAGTACCTGAAATATGGCGGCCGTCGGATCTTCACACGCCGCATAGGCGCGGGCGAATAACGCCGCCGCCACTTCGGTGTCGGTTTCGGATAAGAAGGTGATTCCTTCTTTTTCCAGCGCCACGCGCCATTCCTTTTCGTTTTCGATAATGCCGTTGTGCACCAGGGTCACGCGCTCCGCGGTGTGGGGGTGCGCGTTGCGTTCGCTCACACCGCCGTGGGTCGCCCACCGGGTATGCCCGATGGCACACCGGGCGTGTACCCCATCGCACTCGTGTTTCGCTTTTTCTTCTAAGGCGGCAATCCTGCCGCAGCTTTTTACGGTAATTGTGCCGTGCTCCGTTTGTGCCGCAAAGCCCGCGGAATCATATCCGCGGTATTCGAGGACCGTAAGCCCCGCAAGAATCTTCGGAATCGCGTCATTCTTGCCCGTATAACCGATAATTCCACACATGGATAAAACCTCCGTAAGCGGAGCGAAAACGCTCCCCGTCGGGGGGATGTTGATGCGGGAAGCCTGTCGCTTCGCGTGATTGTAATAGAGTGAAATAGGCGCGTGTTTTGTCAGGTGGTTACCCGCCTGCTTTGTCACGCGCTGCGGCGTATTTCCGCCGGGGAGACATCCGCCGAATCTTCGATCATCTCCCGCCTCGTCAACCGCCCTGCGGCGGTCTGGCGCTCTCCTGCCCGGATCGGGGGTGTTTTTTCGCGCAAGGTGCGTTTTGCGCTCAGATTTTCCTGATGATATGGTTTTGGTCTTTGTAAATGCTGTCCTCGGGGATCCATCCGCGCACCGAGGAAAGCGGGTAAACGCGCGTGTCATGCCCAATGACGGTGCCGGGATTCAGAACGCTGTTGCAGCCGACTTCCACATGGTCGGCAAGAAAGGCACCGCATTTTTTGCGCCCGGTATCCACTGCGCCTTCCGGCGTGCGGATCCGAACTATGGTCTTGTCGCTCTTGACGTTGGAGGTTACCGCCCCGGCGCCCATGTGGGCTTTGTAACCGAGAACAGAGTCGCCGACATAGTTGAAGTGCGGCACCTGCACCCCGTCAAACAGAATACAGTTTTTCAGTTCGACCGAGTTGCCGACCACCGCCCCGCGCCCGACCAGCGCCGCCGAGCGGATGAAGGCACCGTGGCGCACTTCCGCTTCTTCTCCGATGATGCATGGGGCACCGAGGAAAGCGGTCGGGGCGACGGTTGCCGTGCGGGCAACAAAAACGCCTGGCATGATTTCCTCGTATCGGTCGCGCGGCAGCGTTGCCGCAATCGCGGCAAGAATTTCGGGGATGTGGGCAAGCGCCTCCCACGGGTAGGTGTATGCCATGAGGTAGGGGTAGGCAAGGGAAGTTTCCGCTTCGCGGAACAGGGATGCCGTCCGCAGCATTTCGTCTTTCATTGTCCGTCCGTCAACCCTTCCTCCCGGATCACCGAGATCACTTCGTCCCCATACCGCTCACATAGGGTGTGGTTATCCCCTTCCACCATCACACGCACCACCGGCTCCGTGCCGCTTTCGCGCAGAAGAATTCTGCCGCTGCCCGCAAGACGGGCGCGGATCTCTTCCACTTTTGCCGTCACCGCCCCGTTTTCGCGTACGGCGCTTTTGCTTGCTACACGGACGTTTTTCAGTACCTGCGGGTACATTTTTACGGGGGCTGCCAGATGGCTGAGCGGCTGCTTTTCCGAAATCATGGCTTCCATCACCTTAATGGCGGTCAGAATCCCGTCGCCGGTTGTGGCATACTTACTCAGAATAATATGCCCCGATTGTTCGCCGCCGATACAGTTGCCGGTGGCAACCATGTTTTCATACACATATTTATCCCCGACCGTGGTCTGCTCATAGCGGATGCCCGCCTCATCCAGCGCCCGATAAAGACCGAGATTGGACATAATGGTGGTCACAACGGTATTGTTTGCCAGGGCGCCTTTTTTCTGCATTTCGCGCGCAAGGATATACATGATGTGATCCCCGTTTACCACTTCACCCCTCTCATCCACGGCAATGCAGCGGTCGGCATCTCCGTCAAAGGCAAAGCCGAGATCCAGGTGATTGTCGCGCACAAAGGCAGAGAGGGACTCAATGTGTGTCGAGCCGGCGTCACGGTTGATGTTCAGGCCGTCCGGGGAGGCGTGAATGACGTGGGTCTTGGCGCCGAGAGCGTCAAACACGCTCTTGGCAATCATCCAGGCGCTGCCGTTGGCGCAGTCAAGCCCGATATTGTACTGCTTGAATGAATAGAGCGAAAGGGAAATGAGATAACCGATATAGCGGTTTCTGCCGGCAGCGTAATCCACGATGCAGCCGATATGCTCGCCCGAGGCAAAGGGAATATCCGTCATCCCTTCCGGCAGGGGATAGACCCCGTCGATGTACGCCTCAATTTTTTCTATGGTAACGTCATCCATCTTCTCCCCATGGGAGTTGACCAGCTTGATGCCGTTATCATAGTAGGGGTTGTGACTGGCGGAGATCATCACGCCGCAGTCAAAATTTTCACTTGCGGTCACATAAGATACGCTGGGGGTCGTTGTTACATGCAGCATATACGCATCGGCGCCGGAGGCGGTCAGCCCCGCTACGATCGCGTATTCAAACATATAACTGGAGCGGCGTGTATCTTTGCCGATGACAATACGCACCCGGCGGGAAGTGCCGGCGGCGTAATACCAGCCGAGAAAACGCCCGATCCGATAAGCGTGTGCGGATGTCAGTGTGACCCCTGCTTCTCCGCGGAACCCATCGGTACCGAAATACTTGGACATAGTTTTTTCCTCCTTCAACGAATGAAAACGCACCTTCCCGAGCATCGCCCGGAGAAAAACAACCGTAGTACAGTATAGCATATTCCACTTAGAGTGTCAAGACAGTTTCCCTTGGCAGTATGCACAAAAAAATAAAAAAGCTTTTCGCTTTTTGTAAAATAAGCCAAAAAACGGACGGCTTTACGAAAAAAACGCAAGAAATACGAAAAAGCACCCGCGTGCGGGTGCTTGGGTATGATTGTCGTCTGCTGATCCGATGGTCAATATCATCCACGCGGGTTTTCCGGGGAGATTCTCGATATTTTTCCTCCCAAGCCTCCTGCAGGGCAGCCATGGCAGTGGTAACGGTTTCATCCTACGTGCGGTCGGCTGCGCTGTCCGAAGGCATCCCGGTGCAACCGCCGAGTACGATAAGAAAAAGCAGAAGCGAAGCGGTAAGCCGTCTTATCGGTCTTTATACCTCGTTCCCGGCGGCGGGTTTATCACAGGAATAAATGGGGTGAACCAGATTGCCGTCAAAGTAGTATCCGCGCAGAATGCCGCGACGCAAAATCCGCCGGATCCGGCGGGAGACCTTCTTGCGGGAAATGCGAAGGCGGGCGGCGATGGCGTCCACCTCATAAATTTTGTCGTTTTCAATTGCGGCGGTGATTCGGGTCAGGGGAACCAGTTTGCCGAACTGCAACCAAAGCAGCGGCAGCCCCGGCAGCCCGACGCCGAGAATGACAATGGAAATAATCATCAGAACAAGGTTTCTGCCGGCGCTGACGCACAGCAGCGGAATGGCGGCGATAAACAGCAAAGAGTAAAGCCCTGCTGCGATCGTCACGCTGGACAACATGGATTTCAGGGTTTTCACGACGTCCGCTCCCTTCTTTTCGTATAACACACATTTTATATCACAAAACGCCGATTCTGTCAATAGAGAAAGTGTAAAAATATTCGCGCCCCCCGAAAAAGTCTTGACAAGTTTCGCCACCGATGCTATAATAAAAGCGAAAATTTTGCCCATGCCGGACACGCATGGCACGCAATTCCAAGAAAGGGAAAAATGATGACTCGTTTTGAAAGCGCGAAAGAAAAATATGCACGGCTTGGCGTTGATGTAGACCGGGCGCTTGCCACTCTTGCCGCGAAGGCAATCAGCCTGCATTGCTGGCAGGGGGATGATGTAACGGGATTTGAAGGAAGCGGGGAAGCGCTTTCCGGCGGCATTCAGACCACGGGAAACTACCCCGGCAAAGCGCGCAACCCCGAGGAACTGATGGCGGACTTCTGCCGTGCCATCTCTCTGATTCCCGGAAAAAAGAAAATCAGTCTGCACGCGTCGTACGCTATTTTTGAAGGGGAACATGTGGATCGCGACCGGCTGGAGCCGAAGCATTTTGCCGCATGGGTGAAGTTTGCCCGTGAGCATCAACTCGGTATCGACTTCAACGCGACCTGCTTCAGCCACCCGATGGTGAAGGACGGCCTGACGCTTTCTTCTCCCGATGAGGAAGTGCGCCGTTTCTGGATCCGTCACTGCATTGCCTCCCGCCGCATTGCCGCCGCAATCGCGAAAGAACTCGGGCAGGATGTTGTCAATAACCTTTGGATTCCCGACGGTCTGAAGCATACGCCCGCCGACCGTCTCGGTCCCCGTCGCCGCCTGGCTGCCGCGCTGGATGAAATTTATGCAGAAAAACTGCCCGGCGTGATTGACTGTGTGGAAAGCAAAGTGTTCGGTATCGGCGTAGAGTCTTATACGACCGGCTCGAATGAGTTTTATCTTGCCTATGCTGCAAAACATTCCGGCGTTTATAACCTGCTGGATAACGGGCATTTCCACCCGACCGAGGTGGTTGCCGATAAGATTCCGTCTCTTTTGACCTTCTTCGATAAAGTACCGTTGCACGTAACACACCCGGTGCGTTGGGATTCCGACCATGTGGTGGTGCTGGATGATGAGGTGCGGGATATTGCCAACGAAATCGTACGGTGCGACGCCATGGATCGGGTGCTGATCGGGCTGGATTATTTCGATGCCTCTATCAACCGCATTGCGGCATGGGTCATCGGCGCACGGAATATGGAGAAGGCGCTGCTCGGCGCTCTGTTGTTGCCGCACGCGAAACTGCGCGCCCTGCAGGATGCGGGTAACTTTACCGAAATGCTGATGCTGGAGGAAGAGTGCAAGACTCTCCCGCTCGGGGATATTTGGGAAAAATATTGCGCCGACCAAGGTGTTCCGGTGGATGAGAGTTGGTTTGAAACGGTTCGCCGTTACGAAAAAGAAGTACTTTCCAAGCGGAAGTAAGCGCATAGAAAAAAGCCCCCAGCCGGGGGCTTTTTTCTATGCGCTTTGTGTGGCATTCCGGTAGGATAAGGCACTTTCGTAAAGAACCAGCATGGTGTCAAGCAGGTGACTGAGCGAGGCGGGAGTCCCGTCCTTTTGCTGAAGATGCGCCGCGTAGGAAGTCACGCTATAGGTCAGCGTGCCGTGTGCGGCACCCGCTGCGTCACGAACCGTAAATGTATAGGCGATGTTCCATTTTTCCGGAAGGATGCCCGAAAGAGAAACCGAGCCGATTCCTGCCTGTGTGTCCGTCTCTATGGTCAGCGCCTGCTCCCGTCCATCTTCCCCACGCACCGTGACCGTGTAGCCGGTGAAGTCGGTTGCAGCGGAAAGAAGGACTTTGATGATAACACTGTCCTCCAGCACTAAGGTTGCCCCATAGAAGGAGACCGGGCTTTCCGGATCAGCAGTCAGGGAAAAATGACCCGGATATTCGGCGTGCGTTCCGGCGCCGTCTCTGGTCGCAATCCCAGCGGCAAGGTCGTCGGTGCGGTATGAAAAATACAGTTGTGCTGCAGCAGCATACTGCAGGGTGGCGGATGCCAGCGTCCGGACGGAATCGGAAAACTGCGGGTCGGATGCATACCGGTCAAGGAGATCAGCGGGGGAAACCGTACAAGGTTCGCCCTGCCGGATTTCGCCGTGCAGGACGTGATAGGGGGTCACCGTCACATCATCGGTCAGTTCTTTGGCGGAAATGCCGGAGAGCGTCATGCGGTAGATTCCGTCCTCCTGCAAGGCGCCGGTCAGACGTCGGTCGCCGAGCAGAATGCCCGCCTCACTTTCGTGACCGACCGAAGGAAGGTAAAAGGAAAGTGAAAAACGGTCATAAATGCCGATGCTCGCGGAGAGCGTGACATCGGGCAGTACCTCGCGGTAAGAAATCGCGGGAAGAAGCGTCATGCGGTTGGTTGTGGAATTGTCCTGCCGAACGGCAAAAATCAGAGTGTCGCCCTCCCGTACATACAGGCTCTCCGGCAGAGGTGCCGATGCAGAAAGCGACGCACGGAGATCTTCTGCGGCGGCGTCATTCGTCTCGGGGTACACCGTTTCTCCGACGTAGGAAAGCGGGGATGAATCCTGCGGCCAGATCGGCTTTCCGTTCTGACAGATGGTAACGGAGCAGGCAATCGGTGCGCGGAGAATCGCGGTGGTCAGATCTTTCGGCAGGGCAGAGGTCAGTCGTGCCATCGTCCCGGTGCTCTCGCGAAAGAGATAGCAGTTGCTCTTTTCCACACGCGCCACACCGGAGGCGGTGGAATAATACACGGCATCGGGATTGCTTTTGCTGTAATAACCGTAATAAGTTTTCCCGCCCACGGTTTTGGTTGCCTGCGTGCTTTTTTGGTGCGCGGGCGCCCGCTCGGCGCAAAGGGCGGAAAACCCGATGGACAGGTACCCCGTGCGTGGGGCGGTATAACGGAGGGCAACGCAGGCACCGCCGTTGGCACCGGGGAGCGCAATGTCCCCGTTCCCGGCGACGGTCGCACCGGTCAGGTCGGAAGAAAAAGTGCCGTCGGCATTGGAGGATAATACCCCCTGCAAAAGAAATCCGTTCTCGGTCAACGTGCCGAACAGCGGTTGAAAGGTACCTTGCCCTGCCACGTCGGAGAGGGAAAACGTCTCGCGCGTCAGATCACGCTTGGTGGCAACCGGGGTCAGCGTCAGGTCGGAGGTTACGGTAAGGGGCAGCACATCGGGGGCGCCGTTTCCCGTACAGTCAAACCCGTCACACAGGATCGGGGCTTCCGGGAGACGGGCGCCGTCCCGCACGGTATAAACGGCGGCGGTGCTGCCGTCCTCCCGCAGATAGGTTACGGTGTGGGTTACTGCACTCATCTCCGATGAGGCGGTCAAAACGGGGGAGCAGATCGAAAGGCAAAGAATCAGACACAGAAAAAACAAATGTGCCGCCAGAAGTGTCCCATCTGAAGGCGGAACAGTCTACCGTTACAGAGACTATACAAGCCAAGAAAGGAGACAACATGCATGAATAATTATATCTATATTGCCGTGATGGCAGCTGTCTCCTATGC
>CAKSLR010000066.1 GCA_934467435.1 uncultured Eubacteriales bacterium
GAATGAATCCCCTCGCTTCCGCCATTAGTGAATAATACGAACCCTGAAACAAAAACGGGGTTCGTATTGTTCTTTTATAACGGCTACTTCGGCATGAAAGTCGAAACAAACGTGCAAAGAAAACAGAAAAAGCCGAGCGATCAATGATATGCACCCCAAAAGTTAGGTACTTGGGGAGGTGCATATCAAAACGCCCGGCTGTTTTTTGTTCGGTTGCTTTTCTTTGCGCTGTCGTTTTTCAAAGGCTTTTCAGGAGGAACACAAAAAGAAGCAGAAGGAAAAGAAAGGTGAAGTTGAAGGCGGAGAACCGGAGCAGGTAGGAGCCGCTTCTTCCCGGATTGTTTTTGACATACTCGCGGAAGGAGATGAGGCTGGCGAGCGAAGCAATCAGCGTTCCGACCCCGCCGATGTTGACGCCGACGAGCAGATCGGCATAGTTCTGCGTAAAGGAGGAGAGCAGGATTGCCGAGGGAACGTTGCTGATGCACTGGCAGGAGAGCACACTGACAAGCAGCGTGTTTTGGGCAAGCAGCCCTTCAAAGAAATTCCGCACGGCATGGATCCGCGCCAGGTTGCCTGAAAAAATGAAAAAGAAAACGAAGGTGAGAAGCAGGGGGTAATCCACCATGCAAAGCGCACGGCGGTCGGCAAACAGCAAAACGACCGGAATGACGATCAACCCGATCGGGTACGGCACCCCGCGAAAGACAATGGCAATGGAAAGCGCAAACAGCACAAGATACAGCACCGTGCGGCAAAGGGGCAGGCGGATTTCTTCCTCCGGCAGCGAAAGCGGCTCCGGCTTTACGAAAACCAGGCAAAAGACCGTAATGAGCAAAACCGAAAAGGCAAAGGGCGGCGCCATGATGGAAAGAAACTCCGCGGTGGGAATGGAAAATTTCGAGTATAGATACAGGTTTTGCGGGTTTCCGAACGGCGTGAGCATTCCGCCGAGGTTGGCGGCGATGTTCTGCATGATGAAGGTAAACGCCATGTATTTTTCTTTGTGCGTGGTGGTTAAGACCAAATACCCGAGCGGCAGAAAGGTCAAAAGCGCCATATCGTTGGCAATCAGCATCGACCCGATGAAGGTAATATAGACCAGCGAAAGCACACACAGCCGCGCGTTTTTGAACCAATACACCACGCGGCGCGCCAGCAGATAAAAGAAGCGGATGTTTTTCAGGGCGCAGACCACCGCCAGAACGCAGAAAAGGCAGGTGAGCGTTTTATAGTCGAAATAGTCAAGGTACGCGCCGTCCACCCCCACGAAACAGGAAGTTACCAGCGCCGCAAAAAACGCCACAACCATGACCGTATTCTTCCGGGCAAAACGCCAAAGCGCCTCCCCGCACCGTTTCCTTGCCGTTGCCATCTTTCTTTTTCCTTCCCCCACATTCCACAAACAGACTCTATTTTAACGCGCCGCGCGAACTTTGTCAAGGGGAACGGATGCAAAAAATCGCCCCCTCTTTCCCACCGAGGGGGCGATTTTTCAGGAAAGTTCCCTGCCCTCTCCCTCTAAAATCATATGGTCGAGGAGCAATACGGAAGTGCGGTGTGCCGACGGGGCAAGGTCGAGGATTCGGATTTCGTTTTCCTCCCGCAGCAGTCCGCCCGGCAGATAGAGGGTATATTGCGGCCCCGCCTCGTCATACCGCCCGAGGCAGAAACCGTTCACCCACACATACCCATGCCCGAAGGGGCGGGTATCCACAAAACTGTCCACCCCCGGCTGTGCCGAAAATCTGCCGCGCAAAAAAAGCGGCATCTGCGGCGTAAAAGCCGCTGCGGTGTTTTCCCCGAACGTAAGCCCCGAAAGGTCGGAAAGCGGCAGGGTACGCACGGTGCAGTAAGGAATCCGCACCCCGCCGAAGAACAGACCCGTCATCCCCTTGCGCTCCCGGCGCATGGCGGCGCCGTAATTGACGCGCCCGAGGTTTTCCGCCAGCACGTCCACGCGGGTATCCGTTCCCCCTTGGAAAAAGAGCGCATGCCCGGCACCGTCGGTGGCGGCGCCGGCGGTCTTGACGCCGCGATCCCGCATATAAGTGGCAAAATACGCGCCGTTGATAAAGAACGCGGCACGGTCCCGTATCTCCTCAGGGTAAAGCGGCATGCGTTCCCCTTCCCCGCGCAGGGCGGGTAGAGTCTGCGTATAGAGAATCAGCCCAAAGGACTGCCCGAAATCCTCCATCGGACGGGGAAACAGCACATCCTCCCGCCGCTCGGTCAGGGCATCCAACTGCGAGAAGAGGGGCACTGCGTCGGTCAGTTCAACCGAAAGCGCCTGCACTCGTTTTTCGGGCAGCACGCGGGGGCGGCGCGGTCTGCCGAGCGCATCATCCAGTGCGTCCCGGCAAAGAAAATACTTTTCTGTCGGCATTCCGTCCTCCCCGATGCAGGTATCCTCATCATAGGAGGTCGTATGCGGGAGATACCGGGCGGGCGTGCCGGGGCGGGGAGAAAACGATGTGCCGATGTTGGCTCCGCCCATAAAGCCGAAGTTGGTGCCGCCTGCGAACATATAAAAACTCACATTGCCGCCGAGGGCAAGATTCTCCGAAAACGCCACCGAGGTTTCGGCGGGCGGGCGATGGAAGAACGGTTCTCCCACATGCATGGAACGCCCCGCCCAAAACTCTCCCGTGTAAAAAGGATTGTGCGGGAGTAATGCCCGGGCGCGGTCTGCCGCCCGTGCCGACGTGCCCGGTGCGGCGCGGAAGTTCACCCCGGCAAAGTCGCCGCCGTGGCTGCCGAATGTGACCATGGAAGGCTGATCGCCGTCGGTGGTAAAGAGCGGCACATCCACCCCGCCGGCGCGCAGAAGATCGCGCAGGGCGCCGAGGTAGGCGGCATCGGCACCGAAACTGCCGTATTCATTCTCCACCGCCACGGCAAGAATCGGACCGCCGTTTGTAGAAAGAAACGGGCGGAACACGGGAATCAGGTGCTCATAATAGGCAGAGACACAGGAAAGGTAGCGCGGGTCGGACGTGCGGATCTCCATTTCCCGGTCTTTTGTCAGCAGCCAGGCGGGGAGCCCCCCGAAATCCCATTCCGAACAAATGTAGGGACTGGGGCGCAGGAGGACAAAAAGCCCCATCTCCCGGCACAGGGAAAGAAACGCCGCCAGGTCGCAAAGTCCCGAAAAACAATACGTTCCTTCCTTCGGTTCGTGCAGATTCCACGGAACATAGGTCTCGATGGTGTTCAGCCCGAAATCCTTTGCCAGTTCCAGCCGCTCCCGCCACGCCGACGGGTGGATACGGAAATAATGCAGATCGCCGCACAGCAGGCGAAACGGAGCGCCGTCCAGGTAAAATTGTGTTTCATCCCACGATAATGTATGATTCACGGAATTGTCCTCCTGCCATAAAGTGTTTTCATTATACCGAAAGCGCCGCCGCCTTACAATGGATAAATCGACGGTGTTCTGTACGCTCCGCTGTTCTTTTGTGCCGCCGCCCTTGACTTTTCCGGGAAAATGCGGTATAATGACCAAAAAGAAGCGCCGCGGGATGCGTATCTGCCGTCCGTTTCGCACGGCGGTCACCGCGCGGCCGGAATCTGCCTGCGCAATCGCCTCGCCGAGGGCAGGATTCCCGGCATCCTTGCCGCCACATCCCGAAAAAAAGGAGCGCGCCCCGTGCAAAAAGCCATGAAGATTCATCGAAAGGTATCCGCCCTTCCCCGCCGAAAAAGGGCGTATTTTCTTGTTCCCTGCCTGATAGCGGCGGCGTGCGCCGCGCTGTTTCTGTTCCTTTTCTCCAAATGTTCGCCCCTCTACCCCTTCAATGAGTGGTGTGATGTGAACTGGTTTATGGATATGGGGCGGGGCTGGGCAGAAGGCAAAATTCCCTACCGCGACCTGTTTGAGCAGAAGGGACCGCTGGTGTACCTGATGTTTCTTGCCGTTTATCTTCTGTTCGGGGCGAATAAAACCGGCGTTCTCTTTTTGGAGATGCTTTCGCTCTTTTTGTTTCTTCTGCTTTCTTACCGCATTCTGCGGCTCTCGCTCTCCCGGCGGCTTTCGCTGCTCGCCCTGCCGGTCATTGCCCTGTTTGTCACCACCTCCAATGCCTTTTATCAGGGGGGCGGCGCCGTGGAGGAATACTGCCTGCCCCTTCTTGCCTTCGGGCTTTTCTGCCTGCTCTCCTACCTGGGGGACAGGGCGGCGGCGATCATGCCGTTTTCCCGCCTGTTTCTTTGCGGCGTGGCGGCGGGGTGCATCCTTCTCATCAAATACACCATGCTCGCTTTCTATTTTGCACTGATGGCAAGCTTGTTTTTTACCCTGCTCTTTCGCCGCGAGGCACGGCGGGCGTGGCTCTCCTGCGTGGTTTTTCTGCTTGGCATGGCGGCAATCATTGTGCCGTTCATTTGGTATTTTGCCGGGCAGGGGGCGCTGGCTGCCCTCTTCCGCTGCTATATTTACGACAACATCTTCCGCTATGTGGCAGCCCAGCCGCTTGCCGAGCGGATGCTTTCACTGCTGGTCTCCTACAGCAATATGCTGCAATGCCTGCCGCTCTATCTCGGGGTGCTGTTTTCGGTGCTGCTGGTTGCCACCTCCCCCACCGTCACGCGGCAGGGAAAGCTGATCTTTGCTTTTGTGGTTTCCTTTACGGTGCTGGTACAGGTGCTCGGGTTCGGGCGCTATCCCTATTATCACCTGATGGTTGCCATGTTCCTGCCGTCGGGGGTTGCGGGCGCGTGCCTCACCCTGCCGCGGGTGCGACATTCCCTGCGCCGCCGGCAGGCGCGCCGGACGGGGGGCGCCGCAACGTCTCTGCCGAAGCCTGTCCGCCCGCCGCTTTCCCGACCTGCTTTTGCGCGGTGCGTGGCGCTGCCGGTGCTGCTTTGTGTTGCGCTTTGCGGTCCGCTTTTCGGCAACAGTGTGCGCTGCCTTGCCGATACCCGGGAAGATTATGTACAGTTCCGCTTTGCCGACCGCCTGTGGGAGGAGGAAGCGGCGGCGCCCTCCCCCGCATCCCCCACCCTTCTGGTTTACGGGATTCAGGAATACGGTTTTTATAACGCCTGCGGCATTTCCCCCTCCTCTTATTTTTATGCGATGAACAATTTCACGGAGGAAAGCTACCCCGAATTGTTCGCCGCACAGCGGGAAGAGATAACGGAGGGGAAGGTCGATTACGTCATCTGCCCACTCGAACGGTATGAAGACGAGGGAGAGACGGTTTTTGCCAACTACCGGCTCCTTGCGACCGAAACGCTGGATACCCGCTGCCACAGCCTGCTTTCGGAACACATTCCGATCTGTCTTTTGCGTCTGACGGAGAAAGGAGAAAACGCATGAACACCACACTCTGGCTGGTCGTTCCCTGCTATAATGAAGAAGAGGTTCTGCCCGCCACCGCCAAAAAACTGCGAGAGGTGCTGCATACCCTCATCGCCGCCGGCAAGGCGGGAGAGGGGAGCCGCATTGTGTTTGTCAATGACGGCTCGCATGACCGCACCTGGCAACTGATCCGCGCGCTGCATGAGGAGGATCCCTGTTTCCTTGGCATTTCGCTTGCCCATAACCGCGGGCATCAGAATGCGCTGCTTGCCGGGCTGATGGAAGCCCGTGCGCATGCGGACGTTACCATTTCGCTGGATGCCGACCTGCAGGACGACACGGATGCCATTGAAACCATGATGGACGAGTACCACGCCGGGGCGGAGATTGTCTACGGGGTACGCTCTGCCCGGAATACGGATACCTTTTTCAAGCGTTTTACGGCGGAAAACTATTACCGCCTGCTCTCTTCCCTTGGGGTGGAGATTGTTTATAACCACGCCGACTTCCGCCTGATGAGCCGCCGGAGCCTGGACGCGCTTGCCGCCTACGGCGAAAGCAACCTTTTTCTGCGGGGCATGGTTCCGCAGATCGGCATGCAGACCGCCACCGTGACCTATGAGCGGCGGGAGCGCACGGCGGGCCGTTCCAAATATTCACTTGGCAAGATGCTTGCGCTTGCCTGGGACGGAATTTCGTCCTTCAGCACCCGCCCGTTGCTTCTGCCCTACTTCGGCGCCGCCGTTTGCGGCGTGGCGGCACTTGCCCTGTTTGTGGCGGCCTTGATACGCCGCTTTGCCCTCGGCATCGGCGGCAGCGGATGTTTCGTTTCGGCGGCGGTCTTTTTTGTCGGGTTGCTGCTTCTCCTTGCGCTCGGCGTGCTTTCCCAGTATGTCGGCAAAATCTACACCGAGGTCAAGCACCGTCCGCGCTACCTGATTGATGAGGTACTCTACGACACCGTTCCCCTGCAGGAAAAATAAATTCCCCCGTAAAACAGAGGGGCGTGGCGGCAGACCCCTGCCATTCTTCCGCCGGTTTTACGTTCCCGCAAAAAAAGGTTGCCCCGTGGGGCAACCTTTTTTGATGCCGGTGAAAGGAGAGGGAGATCAGGCGGCGCTGTCTTCGTAATTTTTGTCGCTTTCCTTCAGGGAGGTTGCGCGGCTTGCCTCCGAAAGGTACGAAAGCGGATCCACCGCGCTGCCGTTCACCGTCATTTCAAAGTGCAGGTGCGGCTCGTCCGCCATCTCGCACAGAGCGCTTTCGCCCACAGTACCGATGGGGGCGCCCGCCTTCACCGATTTGCCTGCCGCGATGCCTTCGGCAAGCGTCTCGCCGAGGTTCTTATAGACGGTGACCACGTTCCCCGCGTGCGAAATCGACACGCACTTGCCCATGAGGGCATCGTCCCACACATCTTTCACCACGCCGTCCGCCGAGGCACTGACCGTATCCCCGAGTTTGGCGGTGATATCCATACCGGTGTGCACGCGCCAGTCCCCCATGGTCGAAGAAAAGACCAGGGTATCCGTATCATGACGGCGGCTGACCGTACCGGCGATTGGGCTGAGAAATTCCGTCTTTTCGGGCGTGACGTTACCGCCCGTCTCCTTGTCGGGATTCTTCACGCCGGTGTCGCTGCCCGGTTTTTCGGTCCCGTTCGGGGGCGGGGTTGTCGTTGTGCCGGAGCGGCTTGCCGCCGCCACGATGCCCACCACAATGGCGGCAACGCAGAGCACGGCGACAACGGCAATATACAGCACACGATTGGTACGCAAGGGGTTCCACTTTGTCTCGTTTTCCATCTTTCAAGGTTCCTTTCAAGAAAATTACAGCCCTAGTGTGAACCGGAAAAGATGTCTTTATGCAGTTTTTCATATTTTTCCGCGCGGCGTATCCCGTTTTCGGGAGCGGCAACCGCGAAACGGCGCGGGAAACGAATTCAACCTGCAAAACAAATCGCGCTGAACCACCGCCGCACGGCACCACGG
>CAKSLR010000067.1 GCA_934467435.1 uncultured Eubacteriales bacterium
CATGGTACACTTCGGTAATGATTGGGACGAGATTCTTGCCCCCGAATTTGAAAAACCCTACTACCTCGCGCTGCGTGCCTTCTTAAAGGACGAATATCGGACACACACGGTCTATCCCGATATGTATCACATTTTTCACGCGCTGCAGATGACCTCCTGCGCCGATACCAAGGCGGTCATCCTGGGGCAGGACCCTTATCATGAACCGGGGCAGGCGCACGGGCTTTGCTTTTCGGTCATGCGCGGCGTACCGCAGCCCCCCTCCCTGCAAAACATCTTCAAAGAACTGAAAACCGATCTCGGCATCGACCCGCCCCATCACGGCTGCCTGGATGCCTGGGCAAAACAGGGAATTCTGCTGCTCAACACCACCCTCACCGTCCGCCGCGGTGCGGCAAACAGCCACCGCGGCAAGGGGTGGGATACGTTCACCGATGCGGTGATCCGCGCCCTGAACGAGTCTGCTCATCCCATTGCTTTCCTGCTCTGGGGCAGCAACGCCCGCGCAAAAAAGGCGCTGCTCACCAACCCGATTCACGGAATTTTCGAGTCGGCGCACCCCAGTCCCCTTTCCGCCTACAACGGCTTTTTCGGCAGTCGTCCCTTCTCCCGCACCAATGCATTTTTGGTGGCAAACGGCATCCCGCCGATTGACTGGCGCGTGCCGGAAGAACCCGCGGAAGAAAGTGCCGGTTAAGTGCCTGTACACCGCCGGCTCCGCGTCGCGCGGTGAACCATGGTTCCCTCCCTGTGCATCACACCCCACGTACCAAGAACCCGCCTGCTCCGTCCGCGTGCAGAACGAACCGTTGTCGTTCTATTTTCTTTTCGCAAAATTTCTTGACAAACCGCACCGCACATGCTACAATAGTACCGGTCTGCGGGCATGGCGGAATGGCAGACGCGCCGGTCTTAGGAACCGGTGGGCAACCGTGCAGGTTCAATCCCTGTTGCCCGCACCAAAAAAGAGCACTTGCAGCGCAAGTGCTCTTTTTTTCGGAGAACGGGCAGAAAATGCCGCAGGGGGCGCTATTAGCGGGGGGCGCCCTTTATTTCTTTTCAAAATATTTGAGAAGCGTCCCTTCGGCATCCCCGCTGACCGTGGCGCACGAAAGGTGCAGGTAACAAAGCCCGTTCGGCGCCGGCGCCTGCATCGGCAGGGTCGCCTTCGGCGCTCCGTCAAGCAGCACTTCACACTGCCCGCGCACGGTATCATACCGCAGGGTCACATCCGTAAACCGTCCGGCACAATCCGCTTTCGCAATCACAGTCGTAAAATCCGCAAAGTCTGCCACCGTTTCGTCACAGGGGTTCATCCAAAAATCGAGCAGGGACACGCGAGCGCCTCTCCCCCGCACCAGCATCCGCACGGTGACCTCCCCGGTCCTCGATGCCGGGAAGTTCCACACCACGCCCTGCTACTGATTGTAAAGGACCGGGTCGGCGGTATTTCTCATAAAGAGCACCTCACTGCGGTCGCCGCTCGGGTCGGGAACCGGAATAACCCCATTCGTACGGTTCCAGGCACAATGCCCGGGGAAGTTGCCTCCGCCGCCGGAAATGCTCTTCAAATAGACCTGCGTGGAAAAGTCGTCCATCCCCTGCCGCAGGTCGTTTCGGCGTGCGGTCTCATACAGCCATCGGGTATCGAAAATACAGACCCGCGCCAAACGGTCATGCTGCCCGTAATGCACAAGAACCTTGCCAAACGGCAATTCCACCGCCTGGAACTGATGAACGCTCTTGTTTAAAAGCAGGCCCGAGCGCCTTCGGGTTCGCCCGGTGCAGCTGCCAGCTGATTCCGCCGTCACGCGAGGCATGATACACCCCCTCATACGCGCGTTTTGGGTCTGCGTAATCGGCAATGCGAGTCATGTCCTCGCCTTCCCCTTCCCGCACCGTCCGGATGCCGTAAACGCGGATCTCCCCATCGTCGGTCACACAAAGGCTGTGGTAGGCGTGCGAAAGCGGGTGCAGAACCACCTTCGGTTCATAGATACTCTGCAAGAAGTGCTTGCCCTCTTCAGAGAGCTGTTCTTCTATACTTTTCACATACCCGTTCATCCGGCAATGTCCTCCTTCTTCCGTGCCCCCATTGTAACATGGGCAGGGCGCGCTGTCAAGGAAAAAATGCCGGTCCCTACAAGTTCTTTCGGCGCTCCGGTTCTTTTTTTGCGCTGGCGGACATGCCTTCCTCGCACGTCAGCCCAGCGCCACGTCCAGCGCCATCATCACACTGAAACCGACCGCAAAAAAGAGAGTTCCGATGTTGGAATGACGCCCCTGCGACATCTCGGGAATCAGTTCCTCCACTACCACATACAGCATGGCGCCGGCAGCAAAACTTAGAAGATACGGCAGTGCGGGAACAATCTGCTGTGCTGCCAGCAGCGTCAGTACCGCGCCAATCGGTTCCACTACACCGGAAAGTACACCGCCGAGAAAGGCTCTGCCCTTCCCCTCTCCCTCCGCACGGAGAGGCAGGGAAATAATCGCCCCCTCGGGGAAATTCTGAATCGCGATTCCGAGGGAGAGGACAAGCGCACTTGCCGCCGTAATCTGCGCGCCGCCCGCGAGCAGCCCTGCGTACATCACACCGACCGCCATGCCCTCGGGAATATTATGCATGGTAACCGCCAGCACCATCATGGTGGTGCGCCCCAGTTTGCTTTTCGGTCCCTCCGTCTGCCCGCTTTCGGCGTGAAGATGCGGAATCAGGTGATCGAGTGCAAGTAAAAACAGCACGCCAACCCAGAATCCCCCCACCGCGGGAAGGAAGGCAAGCCTGCCCATCTCTGCCGTCTGCGCCATCGCCGGTACCAAAAGGCTCCATACCGAGGCGGCTACCATTACCCCGGCGGCGAAACCTGCCAGCGCACGCCGGACACCGTCTCCGAGCGATTTTTTCATAAAGAGCACACACGCCGCCCCCAGCGAAGTACCGAGAAACGGGATCCCGATTCCCAAAACAATTTCCATACAACACTGCCCTCCCGGCACCTACACTGCCGTTTTCTCTTTTTGTTTTTCCGCCGGGCGGGAATGCGCCCCCCGACTACGACGCAATCGCCCAGCAGTTAGACTATGCTAACCGCCTTGGTGAAAAGAACCGCCGGGCGGCATACCCGCCGGTTCTTTTTTACCCGGGGATTCCGGCGAAATTTTTCTACGCCGCAATTTCGTCATGATTCTCCGCCGTTGTCTCACTCTCTTTCCGGATATCATAGCGAACGGTTCCGATGACCGCCGACACGATACTGATGACCTCACAGATCACCCCGCCGAGCGAAAGCCCGATGGCGTCATACACCAACCAAAGAGGCGAACTGATAAACACCGCGCGGCGAATAACTTTGGCGCTGCGGGAGCAGGCGAACGTAATCGCGAACATCGCAACCAGCGGCAACGCTTCCAGAATCAGATTCTGCGTGGTCGGTTCCAGTCCGATCCAGGTAAAATCCGAAACATACGCCAGCACATAAAGAGCAAGGAACAATCCGTTTGCCAAACGGATATGGGATGGTTTTTTCACGTACGAATACGTCACCGTGCGAAAAATGCCAACGACATTCAGCAGGCACCCCATCATGGCGCCAAGCAAGTACATATTGACGGCAAACAGAAATGAACCGAAGAACTGACACCGCAGAACTTCCTTACGGTGTCTGCACTGATAGGAAAGGATATTCGCCGCCATACCGAGAATGCCGAAGATCTGCGCGACGATCATTTTGGTCTCCACACCGTCACCTCTTATTCGGCGGACGCTTTTTGCCGTTCGATGGCCGTCGATGCGTGCCGTTTGATTGCGTCAAAGGAAGTTTCACTGATGACATGTTCCATTTTGCACGCATCCTGCGCGGCAATCTCTTCATCCACACCGAGGTGTACGAGAAAATCCGTCAGCAGCACATGCCGCTCATAAATCTTCTGCGCCACGGCAAGCCCTTTTTCGGTCAGGGTCAGGTGCCCCTCCCGATCCACAAGCAGGTGACCGCTGCTTTTCAGCAGCCCCACAGCGCGGCTGACACTGGGTTTGGAGTATCCCATGGAATCCGCCACATCAAGAGAACGCACCGCGCCCTTTTTCTTTTGCAAGACCAGTATCGTTTCCAAATACATTTCGCCGGATTCCTGAATTTTCACAAATGCCTCCCGTACGGTCGCAACCTGTCTGCCGACCGATCCAAATAAACTGAAAAATATTCTATCACACCCTTCCGAAAAAATCAAGAGCATTGCTTTGCTTTTTGCTATTTTTATAGGAGTTTTTTCCTTTTCGTCGCATTCGGTTTGTGAAAAACGACGAAAAACAGAAAAAGCAAAAAAAGGCTTGACAAAACGCTCGACCGGCGATATAATAATGACGGTTAGCACGGACTAACCATTTGACGCAGAAATTCCCGTTAGGTGAAGTAAGGAAAGGAACGCACGGTTATGATGCCTTTGATTGTTGCCAATTTGGGAGAGGCGGTCGTCATCCGCAAGGTCGGTGGCAGCCCGGAGATCAAACAACACCTGGCTGATCTCGGTTTTGCCGTAGGTGCCACGGTGACCGTGGTCAACTCTATGGGCGGCAACCTGATCGTGAATGTAAAGGAGTCGCGCGTTGCGGTCAGCCGGGAAATGGCGACAAAGATCATGATTTAACTTGGATTTCATTTTGGGAGGATACATCATACATGAAAACGCTGAGAGACCTGAAGGTGGGCGAAAGCGCCACCGTTGTCAAGCTGCACGGCGAGGGCGCCGTCAAGCGTCGCATCATGGACATGGGGATTACCCGTGGTACCGAGGTGTTGATACGCAAGGTAGCACCGCTCGGTGACCCGGTGGAAATTACCGTGCGCGGCTATGAACTTTCCCTGCGGAAAGCCGATGCAGCCATGATTGAAGTCGGTTAACCCGGTAAGGGAGAGGGGTTCCCTTATTTTAAGCTTTTCGGTTAGCGGTCGCTAATCGGAACCAATACAAGAAAGGATTCAAACGAAGTATGAGTAGCAGCACCATCCGCATTGCCCTGGCGGGAAATCCGAACGTCGGCAAGACCACGCTCTTCAATGCCCTGACAGGCTCGAACCAGTTCGTTGGTAACTGGCCGGGTGTCACGGTGGAAAAGAAAGAAGGCAAATTAAAGAAGCATGACAACGTCGTCATCACCGACCTGCCCGGCATCTATTCCCTCTCCCCCTACACGCTGGAGGAAGTCGTTGCCCGGAATTACCTGGTCGGGGAGCGGCCGGACGCCGTTCTGGACCTGATCGACGGCACCAACCTGGAAAGAAACCTGTACCTGACGACCCAATTGACCGAACTCGGCATCCCGGTGGTCGTTGCCATCAACATGATGGACGTGGTGAAGAAGAACGGCGATAAGATCGACGTTGCCGAACTTTCCCGCCAACTCGGGTGCAAGGTTGTAGAAATCTCCGCCCTGAAGGGCACCGGCATTATGGAGGCGGCGGAAGAAGCCATCCAGGCTGCCCAGACCGGCAAGACCCTACCGATGCACAGTTTCTCCGGCTGCGTTGAGCACGCCATTGCCCACATTGAAGAGGCGGCGCTGCACAATCTGCCGGAAGAGCAGCAGCGCTGGTACGCCGTCAAGATTTTTGAGCGGGACGATAAAGTGCTTTCCCAGTTGAATATCGCCGCCGAGACGATGGCGCACATCGAAAAAGACATCCGCGCCGCGGAGAGCGAGATGGACGACGATGCGGAAAGCATCATCACCAACGAGCGCTATGTTTACATTTCCACCATCATCAAGAGTTGCTATAAAAAGAAGAATGTCGGCAAACTCACCACCTCTGATAAAATCGACCGCGTGGTGACCAACCGTTTCCTCGGCTTGCCGATCTTCGTTCTCATCATGTTCCTCGTGTATTACATCTCGATGGTAACGGTCGGCAGTTTTGCCACCGACTGGGCAAATGACGGGGTGTTCGGCGATGAAGGCTGGCACGCCTTCGGTGTCGGCGCAGGTGAATATGAAGAAGCCTCCGGCGAATACAGCGATGCCCTGAACGCCATCAATGCGTTTGTGAAACTGGACCCCGAGGCAGAGGATTTTGATCCTGCCGCGGCGCTGGAAACCATTCGCAACTTCCACACGGACAAAGCCTTTGGCGAAGTGACCGTGCTGGATGAAGAAACCCTTGCCGAATCCACCTTGAGGGTGTATTTCTCCTCGATTCCCGGCAACGAGAAGGGGAGTGAGGATGTGTTGCAGGTCACCTATCAGGATGCGCTTGCCTACTTCAAGGACGCGGACGCCTTCTCTGCCCCCGAGGGCAAAGACTACGGCTGGTTCGTTCCCAGTATCCCTGCTCTGCTCCGTACGGCGCTGCGGGTAGATGAGGAAAACCCCGTTTGCCCCGAATGGCTCTCCGGGCTGCTGCTTGACGGTATCGTTGCCGGCGTAGGTGCCGTGCTCGGTTTCGTTCCGCAGATGCTCGTTCTCTTCCTCCTGCTTGCCTTCCTTGAGGCGTGCGGCTACATGGCGCGTATCGCCTTCGTGCTGGACCGTATCTTCCGCAAGTTCGGTCTTTCCGGTAAATCGTTTATCCCGATGCTGATCGGTACCGGCTGCGGCGTGCCCGGCATCATGGCTTCCCGTACCATCGAAAATGAGCGGGATCGCCGTATGACCATTATGACCACTACCTTTATCCCCTGCGGGGCAAAGGTTCCCTTTATCGCCATGATCGCAGGTGCGCTCTTCGGCGGCTCCGCATGGATCGCCACCAGCGCTTACTTCATCGGTATGGCAGCCATCATCGTATCCGGCATTATGCTGAAGAAGACCCGTATGTTCGCGGGTGACCCGGCTCCGTTTGTTATGGAGCTGCCCGCTTACCACCTGCCCACCGTCGGCAACGTTCTCCGCTCCATGTGGGAACGCGGCTGGGCATTCATCAAGAAGGCAGGGACCATCATTCTGCTTTCCACCATCTTTGTCTGGTTCACGACCTACTTCGGCTTCACGGCAGACGGTTTCCGTATGCTGACGGAAGAAGAAC